>JAWKTI010000003.1:0-300000 GCA_041399155.1 Zavarzinella sp. | reverse complement strand
AAATTCCCCACATGGGCTGGAATTCAATCAACACGGTGCCTGATTGCCCCCTGTTTCACGATATTCCTTTGGGCAGCCATTTTTATTTTGTGCACTCATACTACGCACGCCCCACAGAGCCTAATGTGGTGGCAGCAACCGCAGATTACCCCACCCCATTCTGTGCGGCAATCTGGCGCGATAACCTGCTTGCCACCCAGTTCCACCCCGAAAAAAGCCAGCAGGTGGGCCTGCGTCTGCTGGAAAATTTCATGAAAAAAATCTAATAAGTATATTTTTGTATACTTTTTGTGGTAATTTTGCCGCCAGTAACGCTTTCATGACGCACCGAAACGAGCGAAATCGTACAATATTGCCTTTAACTACCATCTGAACGTCAATTGATATGACTGCGAACCGAAATTTTGTTGGACTCGACGTGGGCGGCACGACCATGAAAGCCGCAGTGGTGCAGGAATCGGGCAAGGTGTTTCCACACGCCACGCTGCCCACGGAAGCTGCGAAAGGTCAGGAGCATGGCCTGCAGCAGATGTATGCCACGATTCGGGCTGCCGTAAGTACCGCTGGGCTAAGCATTTCCGATATTTCCGGCATTGGTGTGGCCACCCCGGGCACCATGGACCTGTCTGCGGGGCTGATTCTGGACCCACCCAACTTAAAACCGTGGCGAAATGTGCCGGTTCGCGATTCGATTCAGAAAGAGTTCCAGGTCCCCACCGCGTTTCAAAATGATGCCAACGCAGCCGCCTTTGGTGAATTCTGGGCCGGTGCGGGGAAAGGCACCGTCAGCATGGTGATGTTTACACTGGGCACCGGGATTGGTGGTGGAATTGTCATCGATGGCAAAATTATGGAAGGCAGGCACTCCCACGGTGGGGAAATTGGGCACATGGGCATTCAAATGACCGATGGCCGCCTCTGTGGGTGCGGGCGACGGGGCTGCCTCGAAGCGTATGCCAGTGCTACTTCGGTGGTGAAACGGGCCCAGGAAGCGGTGGAATTGAGCAATCAGCCCTCGTTGCTGCGGGAACAACTGGCAGCCACCGATGAAGAACTGCCCGCAAAAGTAGTTTTTCAGGCAGCCAACCAGGGTGATGAAATTGCCCGCAGAATTGTGGATGAAACCGCCTACTATCTGGCTGTCGGTGCAATGAACATGATGCACGTAATCGACCCGGACATGATTGTCTATGGCGGGGGAATGACTGCTGCCGGTGAACCATTTTTGCAGCGAATTCAGTTTTACATCAAGCAATTGGCCTTCCCAGTGCCTGCCGAAAACACCACCGTCCGGTATGCCAGCCTCGGCAGCGACGCAGGCTTCATCGGTGCTGCCGCCTGCGCCCTTTCATTAATGAGTTAATATTTGTGAACATAGAATCGCTTGAGCTAGAGTAACACACATGTTTAAAAGGGCCTAATTAAGAATACGCACAGCATTTTTGATTATTAGCACAGGATGCTGCAAGAAGAGGAATTGCATTGAAATGAGTAAAGTATTTATCATTCTATTTGCTACATTTCATTTTTTGCTATACTGTGGATGGCATATTTTTGCCTTGGCGATATATTTCTTCTTCAATGGCGTTAAGCGAGCAACAACAGGGTGTGAAATAGCATTGAATGTAATTGATCCAGTCGGCTATATCTTATATATCACAGGTTTGGGCAAAAGAGGTAGTCTGTTTACATCGTTTTCGAGCACGATTTTATACCTGGTTATTGTTGCAATATTTTGTAAACTCACACTGTTAATTAGAACAATACCACTCATAAACAGGAATCAAATCATGTTTTTTTTCGCTTTGTTGCAATGTTTGTTGACACAACCAGTGATTTTGTAAGTTACTATCTAAACAAAAGAAAAGCAGTTGTCGACAGCAGTACAATCACAATAGTGAATGATTGCACGTCGTATTTTGCTGGCTATTATCTTGATTTTTTGTTGACAAATGATACTGACAACAATGACCCATCTGAAATAGTTATATCAGTTGCAAAATTAGGGTCAAAAGAAATTCTATTTGCCAAGTCAGTATCGCCCACTTGGATTGATGATAAGAAATTTGGATGATATACATTTGTGACAACGACCACCCGCGGATTGTACTCAATGAAGAGAACGAGGTTTTACTACTGTGATTAATCAATGTTTGGCCGCTGCAAAAACCTACTTAACAAAGAAATTCTTATGCATTCAATCTAAATTATGTTTACTGATATAAATACGACTGATGCAAATATTTATAACGCTTTATTTTTCTATAATCTAGTTCCATGGAATTACAAGGCTGTGTAAATCTTCTTTGAGATTGATTCATGGGTGTACAAAAGTGTTTCTTGCGAATCTACAGGTGCAAGCATTGCAACTTTTCGACAATTTTGAAAGAGGATTCTTATAAGAGATTCAAACGAATTACTACAAAATAGTTTGCAAACAATTGCATTGGCAGGAAGCAAATATGGATAGTATAATTGACCTGATTCGCATACAGATTCAACGGTCACCTACTTCCCACGGGCCACCGTTTCTCGCACCTCATGAAGTGCTACAGTTATCCGAAATAGCAATCGCAGAAGATATCATAGGCTGCAAATTGCCAAATCTGTTGCAGCAGCTTTATCTTCAAATCGGTAATGGGGGATTTGGACCTGGTTATGGATTGCTTCCTTTGTTGCCTTCAAGCGAATTGAAAAATGGCCGTTTTGTTGTTTCTTTATACTCTTTTTTTCGGCAAGCTAAAAAGTGGAATGCAACAGTAATTCCTTTTTCATGTTGGGGATGTGGAATTCTTTCTTGCCTCGACCTTCGTGATAATACTGATCCTCTTGTGTATAGATTCGAGCCAAATATGCCCGATGAACTCACTTCAAATTACCTTAATGGGAACACGTACGTTGGTAATGGATTAATTCCTGAGGAAGTTCCATTATCAGAATGGCTAGGTATGTGGCTTGCAGGGCATGCTGATATTATGTTTAGCAAGTTTAACACAATTTGATTGTGATCAATTAAGAAATATCTAACACTCTCTCATTGAACTGCTCTTCAGGATTAGGACGAATTAAATAAGCGATAATCAAGATAATATGTAGTTGAAAGAAGGAACAGAGTCAGACGGCCTTACAGGCATTTACAATTCGTGGCAAAACCTATCCCCGGCCCTCACGGACCGGGCTACACCTAGACGGCACTTTGTGCCTTCAGACACGTGTTGTTTGGCGGTGAGTCGATTTGATGTAGTGCAGTGGATCGGCCGTTTGTTTCATAAGTTCTCATTAATATATCTGTACTCTGCGGCCGAAGCGCTGTTTCAGTGGGTCGTGCATCGCCGCACTGATGGCGTTGTCACCCAGAATGATCTCTTCAATTTCCTGAAGGTGGGGCGATTCGATGATTGCTGTTGCCCCCAGATCGGTGATTCGGTTGCCACGCAGATAAACCCCATGCAGGTGCTGCAAACGTGGGGAATCTGCTAACGCGTTTGCAGCATCATCACCAATCAAGGTCCGTTCCAGGTACAGGTTTTCCAACTCGCTGGCGGCTTCGGAATAGGCATACATCCGCCAGCCTGCATCCGAAATATTGTTCCCAGAGGCATAGAGCGTTCGCAGGTGAAAGGGTGCTTCGGCAAGTGCCTGCATTGCCGTACTGTCGATCTGGGTCCACGCCATCGATAGCCACTTCAGGCTGGACAGTCCTGTTGCCTGTGCCAGTTGTTGTAAACCGTCCGCAAACAAGGCATTCCGATCGAGCGACAACACCGTCAGGTGGGGGAAATTGCCCCGCTGGGCCAGTGCGGTCAGCCCACCGGGACCGATATTGTTGTTATCCAGTTTCAACGAAGTGAGTTGCCGACTGTGGGGTGAGTCGACGATTTCCTGTAAGCCGAGGTTGCCAATTCGGTTACCATCTGAAAGATCCAGTCGTCGGATGCGGGCAAATTCCGGCAGTGCCACCAGTGTACCAAGCCAATCAGGGCGGAATCGATGCCCACTGATCTCCTGAATCGGTGCGGCATTCAGAATTTTCTCATAATTCAGCAGAAACATTTCTGGATCCTGTACCCGCACGCTGGAAATCAGGCCTGATTCGAAGTTTTCATATTCGATCCCGCGAAACTGGGGCAATTCGCTTTTCCACCGTACATCATTTTTGCGGATCAGAGCCTGTTCCAGTTGCCTCAGGTGGGGAAATTTCGGGTCTTTTGGGCCAAGTTGCCGCATTTCAACCTGAATTCGGATCAATTGTGCCCGTTCGAAGTCGCCATCGTCTTCCAGAAAATCGGAATAGATCAGCCGAAGAGAATCATCGTTGGGCTGCACCACAATTGCCTGCAACATCGCCTCATGTCGCGAAAGAAACATCCTATCCCCACAGAAATGTCTGGTAGATGTAGTTTAGGAAGCAAAATGGGGAAAAATCGTGCCCCATGGTGGGGGAAATTGCATTACATGCAATAATATTACTGGTAACTAGATTATTGATAATATATTTGGGTTCATCCCACATTTTCATTGTGGTATTGCTCCCACCTGTGGAACAATACAATAACTCATTGTTCAAGAATTAAAAACGTTGTTCGGCACGTGGGTGTCGAAATTGTAAATCTGTACACTATAAACTTGGGGGCAACATGTCTGCGGAGCAGATGGAATTTCGGACCGAATTGAAGCAATTGCTGCACTTAATCACCCACTCACTGTATTCGAATCGGGAAATCTTTCTGCGTGAATTGATCAGCAACGCCAGCGATGCGATCAATAAGCTGCGATTCGATGCCATTGCCAATGAGGCAGCACTGGAAGGGAATGCGGACTGGAAAATCAAAATCACCACCGATCCAGCCAACAGCACGTTAACGATTTCTGATAGTGGCGTGGGGATGAATCGGCAGGATGCCATCGAGCACCTGGGCACGATCGCCAAATCGGGCACTAAGGCGTTTCTGGAAAACCTGAAAGCCGCCCAACAGGCAACTGAGCCGGATCTGATCGGCCAATTCGGCGTGGGCTTTTACTCCGCCTTTATGGTGGCAGACAAGGTTACGGTGCATTCCCGCAAAGCGGGCGAACCGGGCACAGGTATTCGCTGGGAATCGGATGGTCAGGGGAGCTTTTCGATTGAGGATGCCCCACGCGAACAACGTGGGACCGATGTGATTCTGCATTTGAAAGAAGATGCCAAAGAATTTCTGGACAGCTATCGAATCCGCCACCTGGTGAAGCAGTTTTCAGACTTTATCGAACATCCCATTGTGATGGATGAAACTACCAAGGCGGAAGACGGTACCGAAACCACGGAAGAAGAGACAATTAATGCTCGGCGAGCATTATGGTTGCAGCAACCTCGTGAAATCACCGCAGAAGAGTACAACGGCTTTTACAAAACACTGACCAACGATTTTAACGACCCGATTAAGGTCATCCATTACAACAAAGAAGGCAAAAGCGATTACCGCGTCCTGGCCTTCATTCCCAAGGAAAAACCATTTTCCTTTACCTGGGAAGATCCGAAAGGGATGAAGTTATATGTGCAGCGGGTGCAGATTATGGAATCGTGCGATGGGCTGCTGCCCAACTATCTGCGCTTTGTCCGGGGGGTGGTTGATTCGAACGATCTCCCGCTGAATATTTCGCGTGAACTGCTGCAATCCAATCCTGTACTGGAGCGTATTCAGAAAGATCTGGTGCGACAAATTATCGAAGCACTGGAATTTTTGAAAGGCGACCAGTTCGATGCCTACCTGCACTTTTACAAAGATTATTCTCCTGCGTTGAAAGAAGCGGCAGTTCAGGATTACACCAATCGCGAAAAATTCAGTGATTTACTGCTGTTTGAATCTACCAAAACGGAAGAAGGCAAATACACCACATTATCTGAATATGTCGAGCGAATGCCCGCGGATCAGAAAGAGATCTATTACCTGATTGGCGAAGAAAAAAACATCATTGAAAACTCTCCCCTGCTGGAAAGCTTCAAGAGTAAGGGTTGGGAAGTGCTGCTGCTGACAGAAACAATCGATGAATACCTGATGCCCTCCATGGGCAAGTTCCGCGACAAGGAACTGAAGGCGATTGACCGGGCAGATACCACCGCAGCAGAAGATCCGGCGATCCCACGTGAGGACGAGTTTAAAAACTTCCTGGAATATCTGAAAAGTATTCTGCCCCAGGTGGAGGATGTGAAACTTTCCAAGCGTTTAAAAGAAAGCCCCTCGTGCCTGATTGCGGGTAAAAATGGGATGACACCCGCTTACGAAAAGCTGATGCAGCGGATGGGTCGTGCCACCGAACCTGCCAAACGGATTCTGGAAATTAATGCAGAAAATCCGGTGATCAACAAGATCAAAGGTATGTTCGAACAAAACCCCCATGATCCGCTGGTGGAAAGTTGCAGCCGACTGGTTTACGAACAGGCGGTGATTGCGGAAGGCAGTACGCTCAGCGATCCAGCCGGTTTTGCCCGCAGATTGAACCAGTTGATTGTGTTGATGGCCCCCACGGTGGGTGAAAACCAGGTGTAAGCAGTGCTGATTGCATGAGTTTTTCCCAATCTGCATCCTGTACCAATTTTCCGTTTGTAAAATCAGGCAATTTGTAATTTTTTCATCCACCCGATCTGCGTGCGACTTGAATCGAATTCCATAATGAACGGTACGAAAAGAACCAACACAATGGAAAATTCGATGCGACGTGCAGTGCTGATGGGAATCTTGTTGGTCGTGGCGGGGTGCCAGAACACCCGTAGTCCCGTTGACAACCGCTTAATGAATGCCGCTGACCCTGGCATTGATCCACTGCTGACCATTGATGAACAGCAAAGCCGAGGCCGTTCTCGCTATTCCTATCCAGATGAAAACCGCTTCATTGCACCGTTAGGACATGCCAGCAGTGGCAGCCCGAGCGGACGATAATAGTGCACTCGGATTGGCTCAGCCCCTGATGCTGCAGCTTGTTAGCAATCAAACAGCCGCCAAATCATCTTGAGGTTGGTGGTTAATCTATTCATTCGAACTATCCCAACATTCCCACTTCGACGCTCTGGTCTCACAAGTGACCCGAAATACGTTACAGAATTTGAGAATTGAAATTATCTGCTGAGAATGTCGACAACGTGGGCAAGTGCCTTGTCGCTCATCGAAAAGGGAACTGAACAGAATTCTGATTCTGCAACATCCCACGTCATACAGGTGAAAAAAGCAAATTTGTGGTGCAGCAGTTTCACTTCGTAATATGCCTGTCCGGTGGGATCTGGTGTGCTGCGAAGGATGGCAATCTGCGACAAAGGATCAACAGAAACCACGTGCAGAGTTTCAGGCTCCAGCGTGGCACCCGAAATCATTTCTGCCACTGTGACAGATCAGTCACCGGAGTGGCCCTTTCCACTTCGAAAGAATGGATCAGCCGATTGCTCTGGTGGGTTTCCAGGTCAAACTCAATCGTCCCACGTCCCTCTGGCAGTGGGGTGGTGTCGTTTAACGGGTGGGTGCTCAGAACATCCAGCAGTTGATCAATAAATGAGGCGTTCACGATGATGTCCAAAGCTCCGTCTTAATGAGAAAAATCTCATATAGCCAGTTTGTTATTCATCATCGTCATCGTCATCTTCTGGCTTGCCACGAAAGAATGCTGCTCGAACGGGTGCGGGCATGCGGGAATTGGCACCACGAACCGATTTCCAGATCACTTCATTGAAAAGGATATCATCGGCGGCGTCTTCCTGTTCCAGATTGGCACGTTCCGACCATTTTGCCCCCCACGCATTGGCTTCGTTGGTAGCTTTCAGGTCGGTTTTCGGTATCAGGTGTTTATATGGTGCCACGTCCGGCTTGGCCTGGAACGAGTGGTACATCGGCATCGCAGCTGCATCGAATTGGCTCATTGGATCCAGGCCCAGAATCAATTCCATCGTGCGTAACATGCTCGAAGTGGAATACATCGTGGAATCGACGTAATTCTTTTTCGTGTAAGGAGATATGGCCAACGCCACCACCCGGTGAGCATCCACGTGATCCGGGCCGTTCTGGGCGTCATCTTCAATCACAAAAATGGCTGTCTCTGGCCAGAACTTCGATTTGCTGACCGCTTCTACCACCATTCCCAGGGCCAGATCGTTATCCGCCACCTGTGCTGTGGGGGTTGGTTTGCCTACGCGGGTGCCAGAAGTGTGGTCATTGGGCAGTCGCAGAATGGTCAATTGTGGGTATTCGCCTTTTTGTTCAAATTCTTTTAATTCAGTGATAAATCGTTCAGCTCGCAGCACATCCGGATAATCGAGATCGTACCCACGGAACTTGGGATCGAAGTGACCATCCAGGGCCTTTACCCGTGCGGTGCTGTCTTCGAAGGTGCCATCTTTGCGTTTGGCACCGTTGGCAATCCATTCACCGTAACTACGGTAGGTGACATTTTTCGCTGCAGCCCGATCCCACAGATACCCACCCGCGGGGCGGGCGATTTTATCCAACGCACCTTCCGAAGGATAACCAAAGCGTTGGGTGGGGCTGCCACGGTACGTCAACGGCCATACTTTTTCCACAAAGTCGGTGGCGTAGGCACCCATACTCCATTCGTGGCCATCTGCAGATACTTCCCCATCGACGTAGAAATTGTCCAACAAGACAAATTGTCTTGCGAGTGCATGGTGGTTCGGGGTGATCGCTTCTGGAAACAGACAGAGCGTAGGATCGCCATTTCCTTCCGGCATGTCACCAAAAACCTGATCGTAGGTGCGGTTTTCCTTGATAATGTAAATGACGTGTTTAATTGGCGACGGAGCACCCACCGTTTTTGGGATCGGATTATCTGTCGGGATATCCTTCGCACGTGGGGAAAAATCCTTTTGCAGTGGGCTGCACTTGTAGGCTTCCTTCGTGTACTTTGCCATCTCCAGCGGTTTGTGCATATCAATAATGCTCAGTGTGCCTTCAAACAACGTTCCGATATATTCCTGCAGATTTTTTGCCAGCGGCTGGTTTGGGTTCGGACCATGACGATTCGATTTTGAACTGCTGCCTTTGCCGTTCGCCACATAAATCTTATTATCTTTTGGGTTGAATCGCACTGAAGTGGGATACCAGCCGGTGGGAATAAACCCTAAAGAGAGTGCCTTTTTGGGGTCTTCCACATTGAACATCGCCAGATTGTTCGCATCGGCATTTGCCACCAGCAGCAGCCCACCTTCCAACAGGGTCAGGCTGTTAGGCGTGTTACCCGATGGCGATTGTGGGTAAAGCGAACAATGGATCGTTTGCAGACTGGCACCGGTTTTCAGGTCGAGCACACTGACCTGCGTGCTGTTGGCACATGCCACGTACAGGGCATTGTTGGCAGAATCGATCGCCATTTCCGTGGGGTGCAGTGCCGTATTCCAGCGAGCCTGCACGGTATTAGTGGTCAGATCGATGACAGCCACCTGAGCAGATGCCCACAAACTGACGTAAAGCGTTTTGCCATCGGCAGATACGATACAAGCGTAGGGATAGTTTTCTGGTGTTATTGCGGTAGGCTTTGCGGGTAGTTTTTCAGCACCCGGTTCTTTCCGACCATCAGGCGGACTGGGGGGATCGCCTTTTTTCGGTGCAGGTGCCTGTTCTTTTTTCTGCACCAGCGAAATTTCCACTTTGTTTTCGGGGTTATCTACCGGAATGCGAAAAACCGAATCGCCCCAGGTGTTGCAGACAAACAGTTCCAGCCCTTTGGCATCCATCGCTAACCCACCGGGGACATGCTTACTGCCTTCCGAAGCAATGCTGATTTCTCTGGGATTCCCCAGCAGGCCGCGAGCGAAATCGAAGGCGTGAATGACCTGAAATTCACCCCCACTGGCGTAAAGCTGGCGACCATCCGGCGAAAAGGTCAGCCCGTAAAATGTCTGATCAAGAGTCACGCGGGAAAGAATCTGCTGTTTCTTGGGATTCAGGTTCACAATGATGATTTCGTGTTCTTTCATCCCACCGTGCAAGACGGCAAGATACTGCCCACTGGGATGAACCGCAAGATTAATGGGCAGGTTCCCCATCGACAACTGCTTACCCGCGGGGCGTAAACGCCACTGGTTCGAGAGCAGAATGTACCCATCCTCTGTTAATCCAGGCAGCGTGGGCAAACTGCGAAAGGCAGCTTCTGCGGGCGGCTTGGGATTCTGCCGCACGGCCTGATCGATCCCACCCAGCAGGAAAAAAGTAACTGTTGTCACCGCACCCAACGCCAGAAGCGTCTGATTTCTCATGATTTTCTCAGAAATTGCACGTGTCCTGTCATTGCTTAACTTAGGAAAGCAGGCAGTAAAAATTAAGAATCACGTGTTAAGAAGAGGTAAATGCTGCCTACCAGTTCATTCTGTTGGAGAATGAAACACTAACGTGGGGTTGATGAATCCAGAACCTCCGTCTGCCGGCGACCTTTTTCAGGCAGCATTGCTGGAATGCATAGCAGCAGCCCACCAAACAGTGGGGGAAGACCGAACTGAAGGAGTTGCTTCCCGATACTGCCGTTTTCGGCAAAGCTCATATCAGCAAGAATCCCCATGCCTGCTAGTACCGCAAAACCCAGAAGTGGTAGTGAAACCAGAATGCTGATCATTCCAATCACTAACAGTACCAGCTTGATTCGACGCATTTGATCTCCCAGTGCTCGACCTGATCCAATTGCAATGGTCTTTCCTGAAAAACACCACCAACTCCAAGTTACACGAGCTGGTGCGATTGGGCAAGCGATGCGGTGCCTGGGTGAGTTCTGCCGCCAGAAAAAAATCGCCCTAACAGCCCTTCATCTTTTTCTCATAATTTGACAGATGTGCGGCTTTCATTTTTTCATCATTTTTTCAATTGAACCACCATCGCACTTTTATTCGACTATAATAACGTTGCTTTTTCTCACCTGCTGGTCCATTGTGCAATCCTTCCAGTGCAATGGCTTTATTTTGGAGACCGATTCATGATTCATCGTCGAGAGATGCTGCAAGGGGCTGCTGCTGGTGTGGTTCTTAGCCAGCTTAACCTTGCAAGCAACTGTTTTGGTGCATCCAGCACCACCAGTGGGCCGAAGCGGGTGGTGTTTTTTATGCAGAATCAGGGTTTTGACCCGCTGACCTGTATCCCGGAAGGAATGAAACGCAGTGGATCGCTGGCGAAAGCAAAGCTGCCCGAGCCAATTGATCCACTGGAGCCGTACAAGGATCGGTTACACATTATTAATGGACTGCATGGCTTGCACACGAGCCCATCCCACAGTGCCTTTTTTGGTGCGTTAGGTGGGTATCGCGGGAGTGATGGTGTGCCGCCCAGCGGCCCCACGATCGATTATGAACTCAGTAAGCTGCTGCCGGAAACATTGCTGCCCCACCTGTGCATCGGCATGGATTCGTTAGAGAACATGTCGGCAAAGCCCACCATTGCAACCTTGTCTGCACGTGGGGCTGGCCAGCCAATTTTCATGCACTCGAATCCCAACCACCTGTACCAGATGCTGTACGGTGGGATTTCTCAGGGCGAAATCCGCCAGAAGCACGAAGTTCAATCGAGCATGTTCAACCAGATCGAAAATCTGGCTGCCAGCAAAGGAATGGCGTTGCCCACTGCGGATTCGCAACGTTATGGACAGTATGTGCAGGGATTCAAAGATATCAACGGCCTGCGGGACCGACTTGCCCAGGTTTCAGACCATTTGAAAAAGTTTGCCCCCACCGTCGATGAACGATATTCCAAGCCGAAATTCGAAACCGACTGGCATGATGCGCTGTTGGATTTGGGTATTTCAGCATTAACTTCCGGCACCAGCAATGTGCTGACCATTGGCTCCGGACGTGGGGAAATCTTCGGTTCCTGGAAAGGGCTGGGAATTGAAAAACAAGGTCATAATCTTGGCCACATGAAGCAGCCTGGTGATCCGATCTGGATCAAAATTCGCCAGTACAATTCCCGCATGCTGGTTCGGATGATGCAGGCACTGGAAAAAATACCTGAAGGTCGTGGGACAATGATGGACAATACCCTCATTGTCTACACCAGTAATAATGCCGATTCGCAGCACACCAGCGGTGCCAACTGGCCTGTCATGCTGCTGGGCAACTTCGATGGCCGCCTGAAAACAGGTTGTTTCACCCAACTGGATGGCAAACGGCCGATCAATGCCCTGTATGCCACCATTCTGCGGGCGATTGGTCATAATGTCGATCGCTTCAATATGGACGACAAACTCGCCAGCAAGTTTGACAGTGGCACTGGTCCCATCAAGGAACTTCTGGTATGAAATTGACCACCTTTTCAGGCGCACTCCTGGCTTTGGTGGGGCTTTTTTCTCCCATCCAGGCGGAAGAAGTGTATGTTCCTGGCCAGAAAATCAAGAAAGGGTACGCTGATTTTGCTCAACCATTTTTGAAACAGTTTTGTACGGATTGCCACGACGATCTTTCCCGCAGTGGGAAGCTATCGCTGGAAAATCTTGGGCCAGTGGATGAGACGAACGCAGCGGTCTGGAAATCGGTGTGGGCTCAGGTTGCTTTGCAGGAAATGCCCCCAAGGAAGAGCAAGAATCAGCCCCCGATCGTTCAGCGCCTGCAGTTTTCTGACTGGATTGTGGAAGAATTAAAACGTGCGATGCAGGACAAAGGTGGCTTTCAGGATCATCTCGATCCGAATAAGGGCAATTTTGTCGATCACAATCTGTTGTTTGGACCACTGCCAAAAGGAATCGAGCTGCAACCCACCTCCTCTCCGACACGCCTCTGGCGAGTTACCCCACTGGAACATGTGACGCGTCTGAACGAGTTGTTCAACAAAGAACCTGCTTACGATCCCAAAAAACCAGGGCTTCGAGCCCACGGTGATGCGATTCCCACCAACCACGGTGGGGAGTTAAAACTCTATTTTGGCATTGATCGCATCCTGTCGGTACAAGGTGGCACCGTGGCCTACGCAACCGCCGTGAAAAGTGTGCCCTCAGTGTTGTCAAATCCACGTTCCCTCGGGCTGAAAAATTACCCCCACCTGACTTCGGTGAACAGTGCCGAAGCCACCCTGATCCTGGGGCTTGCCGAAGATATTCTTCGCTACATGATTGATGGCCCACTGAGTATCGCAGAAGCCTACCAGATCACTGATAACCCGAAATCGATTGCAGACAAGATGAAGGGTGATCTGCGCGGGTTGCCCACCAGTATCGTTTACAGCACCAAAGTGGTGCGTCCGCTGACCCCAGTCTACGATTTCATGCAGGAAGACGGGGTTAATGATGAATCACTCCGGAAAGCGGTGAATTTTCTGTTCGAAGCACTGACGTTCCGCCCACCCACCGGACATGAATCCGATGCCTATTTGAATATTGCCAAACAGGCAATTACTACCCTCGGGAAGAAAAACGGTACCGTTGTGGGGCTGTCAGCTATTTTTCTCGACCGCGACGCGCTTTTTCGGCCAGAACTGGCTCGGCAGGGCAAACCGGATACCCACGGTCGGGTGCTGCTGCAGGATTGGGAACTTGGCCTGTCGGTCAACCATGCATTCCGCTACCTGAAACCAGACGAAAAGCTTCGGGAAGCCATCGTTTCCGGTAACATGCGAACCAGAGATGATGTGAAACGGGAACTGGAACGGATGCTGGCCGATGACAGTATCCGCAAGCCACGGGTGCTGCAGTTTTTCCGCGATTACTTCGACTACGACCGTGGTGGCTATATCTGCAAAGACACCAGATCACTGCAACAAACGGGCGTCAATGTCGGCAACCACTATCGGGCGATGTTTGATGGTACTGCCAGCACGGACCGCCTAGTGGAATTGATTCTGGCAGAAGATAAAGATGTTTTCAGACAAATGTTAACGACCAATAAAGTGGTTGTCGCTCCTTCAGAGCGAAATTACTACGGTGCCATGCAGAATACACCGAAACAAAAGGCTCCGCCCAAAGGTGCCAAAAAAGGAAATAATGCGAATGGCCTGGCTCTCCCGGAATTGAAAGGGCCGGAAATATTTGCCCGTGTCAGCAGACCTACTTTCGGTGGGGGATCGCTGAAACCAAATCGGGTGCTGGCGACAGCACCTGAGGGACAACGCCTGGGCATTCTCACCCACCCCACCTGGCTGGTTTCTCATTCTGATGCAATGGACAACCACGCCATTCACCGTGGTAAGTGGGTGCGTGAACGGCTACTGGGTGGTGGTATCCCCGATGTCCCGATTACCGTGGATGCAATGCTGCCTGATGAACCCACAACGCTGAGACAGCGGATGCGGGTCACCAGAGAAAATTACTGCTGGACCTGCCACCAGAAAATGGACCCACTTGGCCTGCCATTTGAGCTTTTCAACCACGCTGGGGTGTTCCGAACCACAGAATTGGGTAAACCAGTTGATACGACGGGTGAGATCATTGCTTCTGGCGACCCCAAACTGGACGGGAAGGTAGCAAATGCATTCGAAATGATCCAGAAAATCGCCGCAAGTGAACGAGCCGAACAGGTGTTTGTGCGTCATGCGTTCCGCTTCTGGATGGGCCGAAACGAAACCTTAAACGATCGAATTGTGCTGCAGGACGCCTACAAAGCCTACAAGGAAAGTGGGGGCAGCATGAAAGCACTGCTCATTTCTCTCCTCACTTCCGATGCCTTTCTCTATCGAAAACCAGCAAGCTAAACAGTTGGCTGATCACTTCGACTGGTGTGCGAACAATGAACAATTTTTCATTTTTGGGAATAATCACCCACAAGTGGGAACTTCCCCATTACCATGATGTTTAATGAACTGGTCAACCGGAAGCGAGATTTTCATGAAATTTATCCTTGGTGTGGCAGCCATTTGCCTACTCTTTCCGTGGGCGGCATCTGCTGAAACGCCACCCGTTCGCGATGCTTTTGCCCCGCTTCAGGGCCTGATTGGAACCTGGAAAGGAACTGGTTATCCGGAAGGCACCCGTGAAGAAAAACAGGCCGGGCAGTGGCAGGAAACCATTCAGTTCATCTGGAAATTCACCAAAGCAGGTGCTTGGGTGGAACTGAAAGCTGATAACAGCAAACTACTTTCCAGTGGGAAAATCGAACGCACCAATGATGGAAAAAGTCTGCAACTGACATTGACAACACCCACCAAAGAGACGCAGATTTTTGAAATTTCGGTTGAGGCCAAAAAAATCAATTGTCAGCGAAAATTAGGTGATGGCACGTACGAACGCCTGGTATTTACCGCACTGCACGACAATCGCCTGCTGTATCGAAAAGAAGTAGCCAAACTGCCCACTGCAACCGGACTGACCACCCACCGCGTGGGGCTGTTGAAAGACGGCGAGCCATTCGTTGTGGTGGGTAACAGCACCACGGAATGCATTGTCAGTGGGGGCAAAGGCACCTCGACCGTCACGTACATGGGGAAAACCTATTATGTGTGCTGTTCCGGCTGCCGCGACGAGTTTAATGAGAATCCGAAACGCTACGTCGACGAGTGGGAAGCCCGCCAGAAGAAAAAATGAGTTGTACTGGATTGGCAGGATTATTGTGAAGCTGCCCTTGTCTTCATAGCCCGCAGCGCCAGCAAGGGAATTTCTTGTCAGCGCCAACATTTCGTGATTTTGCGCAGGGTGGCACCGGCTTCCAGCCGGTGATTGAATTAATTAGCGGCAGGATGCCGCTGCCACGTTTCAAGGATAAGCCCGTCAGTCTTTATCTTGCTCCTTCCTTTTTGCAAATTTGAGAAATCGATGCACCGATTGGACAGCCTTCGTTCGTGGGCTATTAATCGAGCATCGAAGTTTGTCATACCCAGCCGAACCACTGTTCAGTATGATAGACGTGCATACCTGTTTCATCCCTTCGAGGAATAACGTGAGTACGGAAGTTCTCTCCAGCAAAATCCATGCAGCCAAAGAGGCTCTGGATAAACAAGTTCGAGAAATTGTGCAGTGGCATTTTTCGGAAGACACCGGCACACCTTTCTGGCTTGAAAAAGCAAAAACGTACAAATTTAACCCACTGAAAGACGTTCAGGGTTACGACGATCTGAAACTCTTTCCATTGTTTGAAGATGATTGGCTGCGGGCATCCCCCGACACCGACATTTCACGCTGGATTCCACGAGCCTATCAGGGCAAAAAGCCGGTATACGTTTTTGAAACAGGTGGCACCACCGGTATTCCCAAGTCGCGAGTGGTGATCGAAGACCACAAAATCGACTACGAAATGATGAGCGAAACCCTGCCAGATGAATATTTCCCACGTGGGAGCCACTGGCTGATGCTTGGACCATCCGGTCCACGTCGTTTGCGACTGGCGATTGAACACCTGGCCCAATTCCGTGGCGGGATCTGTTTCTGTGTCGATCTTGACCCACGCTGGGTGGTGAAGTGCCTGAAAGCGGGCAAACCCCAGGAAGCTAAGGCGTACGCAGAGCACTGTATTGATCAGGCGTTAACCATTCTGGCAGCAGGCCACAATATCAAGTGTATGTTCACCACGCCGAAACTGTTGACCGCACTCGACCAGGCACTTCGAGACGGCAAACTGGAAGCAAAACGCCGTGAAATCGGCTTTCCGGTGCCTGAAGGCAGCCTGCGATCGATTCCCGATACGGGCATCACCGGCATCTTCTCCGGTGGGACCGAATTTACCCCACAGTTCACGCGGGAAGCGATGGAAGAAATGCTGGAAAACCGCGTCTACATGACCCCCACCTACGGCAACACGCTGATGGGTCTGGCATGTTCCAAACCAGTGGGCCCGCACGATAAATACAAGATCAGTTATTACCCACCTCAGCCACGTGCGGCAGTGGAAGTGTGCGATTACGAAGATGAAACCTACAGCAAACTGGTCGATTACGGGCAAACTGGCCGCGTGATCCTGACCACGCTGACGAAAGAGTTCTTCATGCCCCGCTTCCCGGAACGCGATGAAGGCGAGCGGGAAGCACCATACGACACCTTCCCGTGGGATGGTGTCAGCGGCGTACGTCCGTTCCACAAGTTCGTCAGCACCACCACCGTGGGCGTCTATTAATTGGCAATACCGCCCCACTTGCATTTCAATTGGTTAATCGTGTTACCCACCAATCAACGACATTAACTTTACTCATTCCAGTGTTGCTGGTAGAATGAACTTCTGATCTCTCCATTTCCTCTGAAGTGGGGGCTTCTGAAAACACTGAGAATTAGTCATGCAATTCGAAAGAATTTCGCATCATCCCGCAGTAATGGGCGGGAAACCATGTATCAGAGGATTGCGGGTTACCGTAGGAACCATTCTGGGCCTTTTAGCAACTGGAAAGTCACGAGAACGTATTCTCGAAGCATATCCATATCTGCAGCCCGAAGATATCGACGCCACGCTTGCCTACGCAGCATGGCGGTTAGAAGAGCGTGAAGAACCGTTGGTCGTTGCATGAGCATTCGGCTACTGATTGATATGAACTTATCATTGGATTGGGTTGCAGAATTTGCCCGTCATGGAATTGATTCTGTGCACTGGAGCCTGGTGGGTGACCCTGGCGCTGAAGATGTAGAGATTATGACGTGGGCTCTTGCAAACGGCTACATTGTTTTCACGCACGACTTGGATTTTGGCACCACTTTAGCTTTGACGCATGCAATGGGTCCGAGTGTCTTGCAGGTACGCGGTCAAAGTGTACTACCCGAAGACATTGGTCCAGTAGTGATAGCTGCGTTGAACCAGTACAGCAGTGATCTGGAATCTGGCTCGCTAGTCGTCGTTGATGTTAAAAAATCCAGAATTCGAGTACTACCTATCTGAACAAACTGAAGTGCGACGTTCTCTCAAATAGATTTCATACCAATAACTAACATATCAAACACTTATGCGTGAAACAATTTTGCGAAATGTCAGATTGATTCGGTCGGTGACATTCTGCTTCGTTTTCGGGATGCTGTGCTGCCAGAAGTGCTGGCAGGTGCCACCCATCACCAACAACGATCCGTGGGACAATTCGAAGGTCAGGCGTTCCCGCGTGGTGTTGTGCCGCAGCAAAAAGCGTCGCGTGCTGCCCAGCGACACCGAACCAATGGTGGGATTCAGGCCCATTTCCGGCTCATCATCGGCGTGGTAGCCCATCGAATCCTGCCCGTGACGGTACCAATTCAGCAGCACCCCATTCCAGCGGTGGGGCAACGTTGCTTCCAGACGAGTTCGAATAAAGTTGGTTGTTGCGGTCCAGCCCACCCCTTGGTGGGGAATGCCCGCGTAGCGGTAGTGCACTCCCAGATCAGCTTGCCAGCACGTCAGGCGTGGGTAAACACGTCCGCGAGACTGTTCCTGCTGCCAGGTGCATTCCATTTGCAACTTTTCCAACCAGTCATCGGCCGTCGCCTGCGTCACCCAGTGGGGGTAAAATTCCACCCAGCCGCCGTCCGCAAGCGAATACGTAACTACTTCCATGACAAGATGTTAGGAGAGAAGAATCCCGTTCGCAAGTGCCTGAACTAACGGTCAGCACCCGATGAATGATTCCCAACTGAAAAACGTCTACGATGATGAGGGATTTATCATTCTTCAAATTTGGATGAATCGCCTTTTTCAGCTATGGTATCTAATACTTGTTTGAATCTGCGGTGGGGTGATTGATGAATTGGTGGGTAAAAATCGCAATCGTCGCTGGGTGTTTCATCACGGGCTGCGTGCTGGCTGGCATAATCGTCAGTTGGGACACTATCGTGAACGGCGGCTATTCGAAAGATTTTAAGCCAATCCCGACCAGTATACCCGCACCGCGAACTTCACCGGTGGCACAACAGGCAGTCGGCAGCAGCACAACGGACGATCAGTTCGTGGTTTCTCGAGCGGAGCCACCCGTCAAAGCTGCAACTGCTTCACCAGAAGACAGTTACAACAACGTGGTCAAACCATTTGTTACCAAATACTGTGGTTCCTGCCACAATAATGACAAGCAATCAGCGGGTCTGGTGCTGACCGAATTCGCCGATGCGAAAGCAGCTATGAAGGAACTGGACACGTGGGAGATGGTCAAAGACCAGCTCAGCACGAAACAGATGCCCCCACGGAAGCACCAGCAGCCAGAGGATAAAGAACGAAAGGCCGTGGTCGACTGGATCAGCAGTATTCTGGTGCAGCCAGATTGCGACAGTATCGATCCGGGCCGCCCCACGATCAGGCGCTTAAACCGTGCAGAATATAACAATACCATCCGCGATCTGGTCTATCTGGATCTGAAACTCGCCAGCCAGTTCCCCACCGACGATGTGGGCTACGGCTTCGACAACATTGGCGATGTGCTATCCCTGCCACCACTGCTGTTCGAAAAATACCTGACTGCCGCGGACGAAGTGGTGAAGGCGTTATTGGCCAGCAAAGCGGGCAAGGCAACGAATAAAGAAGTTTTTCGCCCACAGAACGTGCAATCAACCCTGGGCCGCGAATCGAAACAGCGGGAGCACGTAGCACTGTTTGCCAATGGTTCCGCCATCATTCCCTACGAGTTTGTCGAAGCGGGTAATTACCAGATTCGAGTGCGTGGCTATGGCACCCGTGCGGGTACCGAACTGCCCAAACTGCAGATTTTTCTCGATGAAACCTTGCTGAAAGAATTCGATGTGAGTGCACTGGAAGAGAAGCCGGAATTTTTTGAAATCACCACCTTTGTGCGTGCAGGTCGGAAGAATGTCCGCTTCACTTTCCCCAACGATCATTACGAACCGGAAGCGAAAGACCCGAAAATGCGGGACCGCAATCTGTTCCTGGAACTGTTTGAACTGATCGGCCCGATCGTTCCTGCGAAAAACGAAACGGACAAGAGTGCATATGATCGGGTCTTTTTCCAGAAGCCTGCCAGTACGGCCAATAACCTGTCCACCGCACGCACCGTAGTGGAACGCTTTGCCGAGCGGGGCTATCGCCGCCCATTGAAACCAGGGGAACTGGATCGCCTGTTGAAAATTTACGATCTGGCAACAAAAGCTGGACTGCCTTACGAAGAAGCGGTAGGGCAATCGCTGAAAGCGGTGCTGGTTTCGCCCCACTTTTTGTTCCGGGTGGAGCAGGAAGCCAGCCCACAAGTGAAAGAAATGGCCTATCCAATCAGTCAGTTCGAGCTGGCCAGTCGACTGTCCTATTACATCTGGTCCAGCATGCCCGACGAGACCCTGATCGATCTGGCAAAGCAGGGGAAACTTCGCGAACCGGCGGTGCTGGCTCGCCAGGTGCAAAGAATGTTGGAAAGCCCCAAAGCATCCGCACTGACACGGAACTTTGCTGGCCAGTGGTTGATGTTACGAACTTTGGAAACTGTAACACCAAATAAGGAAACTTACCCAGGCTACAGTAACGAACTGCGGCAGGATATGATTCGGGAAACAGAACTCTATTTCGATTACATTCTGCGGGACAACCGCAGTATTCTGGAACTGATTGATTCCGACTATACCTTCGTTAACAACCGCCTCGCCAAACATTACGAGTTACCAGGCACCTACACCAGCGACTTTCAGCGAGTGGTGCTGAAAGACCGCAACCGAGGTGGGGTGATTACCCAGGCTTCCGTTCTGACAGTAACTTCGAATCCAACGCGAACTTCACCCGTCAAACGAGGTAAGTGGATTCTGGAAAGTCTGTTAGGTGCACCCCCACCCCCACCTCCACCGAATGTGCCAGAACTGGAAGAAGGGAAAGATGCCTTGACTGGGTCTCTGCGGCAACGGATGGAGCAGCACCGCCTGAACCCGAATTGTGCGGTGTGCCACGATAAACTGGACCCACTGGGCTTTGGGCTGGAAAACTTCGATGGCGTAGGCAAATGGCGTGCCAAAGATGGAAAATTTAACATTGATTCCAGTGGTGAATTGCCAGATGGGTCAAAATTTTCATCTCCAGCAGAACTGAAACAGGTTCTGATGGCGAAATCGGACCAGTTTCGCAAAAATATGGCGGAACAAATGCTGACATTCGCTTTAGGGCGGGGGCTGGAAAAATCTGACCGCTGTGCGGTACAGGAAATTGTGAAAGACCTGAAGGCGGGCAACGACAAAATGCATGCACTGGTACTGGCAGTAGTGAACAGCCCCGCCTTCCAGATGCGTCGGAGTGCAGCATTTAACCCCAAATAATCGCCCCGACAGATGAAAAAATGCTCATCGTCTCAGTTCTTCATAGACCTGGGGCCGATTATCAGTTAAACTGTAATTTGAATACCTACCTCTCTCCTTCTGGAGAAAAATCATGATGTTGGATCGACGAACGGTATTAACGGGCCTGGGTGTATCAATCACCCTTCCCTGGCTGGAAACTCTGGCGAAGGCTGCAGGCACCACCGCCGCAGCACCCAAGCGTTTGCGGGCTGCTTTCCTGTACGTACCAAACGGCGTGCACATTCCGGACTGGATGCCCACGGTTGAAGGGAAACTGACCAAATTACCCCCACTGCTGAAGGCGTTGGAACCCCACCGCGACAGCATTAATCTGTTTGGCAATCTGACATTAGATAAGGCTCGTGCGAATGGCGATGGCCCTGGCGACCACGCACGGGCACAGGCCGCCTTCTTAACAGGCCGCCAGCCACGCAAGACCAATGGTGCCAATATTCGCGTGGGCAAATCTGCTGACCAGTACCTGGCAGAAAATATCGGCAAGCAGACCAAGTTTGCATCGCTGGAAATTGGCATTGAACCTGGTCGTCAGTCGGGCAACTGCGATTCTGGCTATAGCTGTGCCTACCAGTCGAACTTCTCGTGGCGGAATGATTCGACACCCAATGCCAAAGAAATCGATCCGAAACTGGTATTCGAGCGACTGTTTGGCAGCGGCACCGCAAACGAAAAATCGATCTCGCAGGCAAAGCGGGACCAGTTGAACAAGAGCATTCTCGATTTTGTAAATGAAGAAGCAAAGTCGATTTCCCGTCAGGTCAGCAGTGCGGACCAGCGGAAACTGGATGAATATCTGGTTGCGATCCGCGAATTGGAAATGCGGATCAACAAGCAGGAACCCACCGAAAAGGTCGAACGGCCAAAAATCAATATTCCCGCCCGCGTCCCACGTGATGTGCGGGAACACCTGAAGATCATGAGCGATCTGATGATTCTGGCTTTTCAGGCCGATCTGACCCGCGTGGTGACTTTCCCGTTTGCCAACGATGGCAGCAATCGGAATTATGAGTTCATTGGCGTGCCAGATGGCCACCATAATCTGTCCCACCATGGCCGTGATCCGAAGAAGATCGAAAAGATTGCCCGCATCAATGCATTCCATGTGCAGCAACTGGGCTACATCCTGACCCGCCTGTCCGAAATCAAGGAAGGGGACAGCTCGCTGTTGGACCAATCGATGATTGTCTACGGCAGTGGGATTGGTGATGGGAACCGCCACAACCACGATGACCTGCCGATACTTCTGGCAGGCAAAGGTGGAGGCTCGATTTCCGGTGGGCGATTTATTAAGACCAAAAAAGAAACCCCACTGATGAACCTGTATATGGCAATGTTCGATCGCTTTGGATGCCCCGCACCCAGCTTTGGTGATAGCACCGGCACGTTGATTATCTGATTGACGCACCATGTGCTACAGAACTCCCACATTCATTAAAACCTCATTCATGAATTAATTTTCATTAATTCAGTTTTTTTCTCGATTCTCCAATAGTTCAAGAGACCTTAAAACAGCCACTTTGCTGGCTGTTTTGATCCATGGCCGATCTTCTTCGAAGGCATAAAACTGCATGGACTCCGAAATTACAACATGAGGTCGTCCATATGTCGATCAAGGCAAGTTGGCGAGAACGCCTGCGCTATCGCGTAGACAATTTTCTGGCGAAGGGCAGTGGATCGCTGTTTCTCGCACTGTTTGTCTCTTTTCTCATTGCATTTGCAATTATCATTGGCGTGCGAGCGGTGCTGAATTACTTATCGCCAGATCCAGATACGCCGTTTTTTCAGCAAATCTGGCTGACGTACCTGCAATTGACCGACCCTGGAAACATGAACCAGGACAACACCACCCCAGCCGCATTCAAAATTGGTGCAGTTATCGCGGGAATGACGGGGGTGATCATCTTTTCGTCGCTGATTGCGTTTTTGAACACTGCACTGAACCAGGCAATTTCCCGCCTGAAACAGGGCCACACCCGCGTGCTGGAAACCGGCCACACCCTGATTCTGGGCTGGGGCCCACGGGTGGGTGAAATTCTGCGTGAACTGGCCGAGGCCAACGAAAGTGAATCAGACCCTGTGGTCACAATTCTGGCTGAAGAAGAAAAAGATAAAATGGACGCAGAACTTGCGACGACATTCCGCGATCGCAAAAATACACGTCTGGTCACCCGCAATGGCTCAACTGCCTCGCTGACAGCACTGGAACTGGTGAATGCCCCAGATGCCAAATCGGCGATAGTACTGGCCACATGCGGTGCTGCTGCCACACCAGCAGAAAAGTTTGCCAGTGACGCAAGAGTAATTAAAACCGTGCTTGCTCTGGATACCAAGGTGGGTCAGCGGGATGACTTCAAGATCGTTGCAGAAATCTTCAGCAGCCGCAATCGCCAGGTAGTTCAGGATATTTCGCCGGAACGAGTGGTAGTCGTGGATGCGGAAGAGATTCTGGCCAAAATCATGGTGCAGACCTCACGCACCAGTGGCTTGTCGGTTGTTTATGCCGAACTACTCAGTTTTGAAGGCTGCGAATTCTACTTTTACAAGGCAGAGTGGAACAATATCACGTTTGGGGCGATGCAGTACCACTTCCCGGATGGGGTGCCAATTGGCATCCGCAAAGCAGATGGCAAAATCATGGTTCGACCAGAACCAACAGCAATCCTGGCAGATGACGACGAAATCGTGATTGTTGCTCAGGACGATTCGACAATCGACTACCAGCAACAGCCCGTAGTCAAACCTCAGGATCGCCCGCTGCCTTCGAAGAAATTTGAGCAACGCCAGGAAAGAATGCTGGTGCTGGGCTGGAGCCAGAAAGCGCCCATTATTATTTCGGAATATTCCGACTATGTATTGGAAGGCTCGAAAGTAGATGTGGTCATTTCTGATCCTTCAGAGCAGATGCGGGCAAAGGTCGAAGCGGTAGCTGCAGAATCGGACACCATCCAGGTGAATCTGATTGACAAGAACCCGCTGGATGGTGACGAACTATTGTCATTGGAACCTTTCGGGTACGACAACATCATTATTCTACCCCAGCGTCCCGATGATGAGATGAATGCGGAACGCACCGATTCGGAAACGATCGTCGTACTGTTGCATCTTCGCCGAATCAGTAAGGAACTTGCAGAGAAAGGTATTACGGTGAAAACGAAGATACTCACCGAAGTGCTTGATTCGCAGAACCAGGATCTGATCAGCCGGGCTGGTGTGAACGATTTTCTGATTTCCGATCGAATTGTCTCCATGATCTTTGCTCAGCTGAGCGTCGATCCGCGGATACTCGATGTCTACAATGATCTCTTTGAAGAAGCCGGTTCGGAAATTTATGTCAAACCAGCCTCGCTGTACTTTGATAGTCTACCCCAACGATGTACATTTGCTGATCTGATGGCCCTGGCACAAAAGCGAAATGGTGAAGTATGCATTGGTTACAAGCTGAAAAGCCTGGAACAGGACCCCAGCAGTAATTTCGGCGTCACGCTGATCCCACCAAAGGACACAGAAGTAAATTTGTCGGCAGAAGATGCACTTGTCGTTGTTGCTGAAGATGAACGATAAATATCAGAACCGCATTACCAATCGTAAAGCCAACATTTTTCACCAGCTTTGTTAACCCACTGTTCTATTTCCGAATCATTAGGGAATTGTGCAGCGAGTGCTTTGAATATCTCCAAAGCCTGATTCGCTTCACCCCAGCATGCTCGCCCGAAGCCCACTTTGGCAGAAGCTGTGGCCAGCGCCAACCAATAACAGCCAGTCAACATCCCACCCATGCGTGGTGCGGAACGTTGGGCGACTTCTATAATTGTGTCTTTCATTCTGGTAAGCCACCGGTAATCGCAGTATTCGGTTTGCAGAACCCACAGGATTGATTCACTGTCTTCCGATTAGAACTGGTGCTCAACAAACTTTTGAAAGGCAGCCTCTTCCCAGGAAAGCGACTCATCAAGAATCAGCAGAGAAGTACCGCCACCTTCATCAATCACCCGGACAAGCCCTGTTTCAGCAGCCCGAACTTGTTGTTCCGCGATCGGCGCCACATACCATTGATCTTGATTGCCATTGACAACATAACCAACCAGCCGGTTTTTTTCGGTGGAATAGTTAGCCATCATTCGGCTGATGACCGCTCGAATGCTGCGAAGCATGGTTTGGGTGGCGTGAGGACCCTGTTCCAGTTGAATTAACTTCTTCATCAGTGGGTGTACCGTAAAAAACTTGTCCTGAACGGCAATCAGCCCTGCCTGACTTGCTAATTGAACAAACTGTGAGCGATCGGTAACCCATTCCAGGATCCATTTCATTGGCACGGGCTCTGGCATCAAGCTGGCATGCGCCAGTGCCTTGAGATATTCACCATCCAATGGGCGGAGTAACAATTGGATACGCTCCCACCACTGCTTCAGGATAGCATCCCGCTCTTCAGCACTGGTTGTGGGTATGATTTGAATCTGCTCTTGTACCCAATCCAGCCTCTGGTGAACAATCTGCAGCCATTGGAACAAATCAAAATGAAACAATTGGCTCTGATCCCAGGTATTCTGGTCAAACTCTTGTGACATGCGATCATTCCACTTCAAAGCCCGAAATTACGATCATATTGATAAATAATCAATACTTGAAGTGAAACAGTAGAAAATTTATTTGCTCTGGAAAGTGATAAATCTCGAAGTCGTATTCAAGCTAATCAAAGAATTGTCATGAAACGATTTGCTAGTACCGTTGGACTGAATACAGACGCCATCTGGTTCAAGTTAACTCTTGCACTGGTCTGGAATGATTTATTCTGTCCGCCAATCTGGTAGTCCAACTTCAGAGTCAGATTCAGATCCTGGTTCGGAGTCAAGCTACCACTGAATTTAACCTGTTTGATCACGAAGCTGTTGGCTATCGCACCCAGAGTGGCGTTCGTGGCCGTCTGGAAGCCACTGACTATCCCATTCGCTGCGTTCAAACCTGCAGTAGCCAATTCCCGCGCTGCCAGCAGACTGGCTACTTTCGGATTCAGATCAATGCCACCGTTTTCGACAATCCATCCAGCTGTTTTTCGAAAATTATTCAGTTCGTTCTTTGCGACATTCAGAGCCCAGGTTGCAGTGTTGTACAAGGCTTTCTGGCCGGTATAGGAAGCCCATGCAACACCTTCTTCCGATTTCCGAATTGCGTATTCCCACCAGGGAGCCGAATTCGTCCGCTTAATAGCATTCTGCCAGTTCGTGTATGCACTATTGACGCCCGGCAATAACCGATTCACTTCATTCTGAGCTGAGTTCAAGCTGTTCTGCAGCTTGGTTACCTCACCCATGAAAGCGTCATATTCTTTCTTCGCCTGTGCTCGAGCGGCAGAAATCTCATTATTCAGGCGATTCACTTCATTCTGTGCATTCGTCAGGTCACGTTTCGCTTTTTCAAATTCAGCGTTGGCACTATTGGCCAATTGACGAACTCCCTCAGTAATCCTGGTTCCGAGATCGTTCCGCAGTGTTGCTTCGAACTTCCAATCGGGCGAGCTGCTCGTTGGTGACTGGAACTTGAAGTCCGCCATTCCCAGTCCGGGGATCTGGCTGGTGATCTGGAAAGACATATTGGTTCTACTGACATTAATATTCACCATGTGTGTCGAACCGAGCAGATTCGCCTGACCTTTGATCAGAAAGTGCGAATCCAGTCGAGGAGCGATCAGAACATCGACAACGACGTTCTGAACCTTCACAATGCCCAGATCCAGCAGAGGCACATCGGCCTTGATCTGGAACGATGCTCCCCGGAAATCGATCAAGATATCGGCACTGCCCAGGTATTTTCCGTTCAGGTACAGTTCGCCTTTCGCACCGATGCCAGCTTCAATTCCAAGTGTGGAATCACTGCCCATGGTGGGGGAGTAGTTGATCGCGAAGTTCCGAAGCTCTATGTTGGGCAACATGTCAGCAGGGATGCTGGGGGCCAGTGGATTTTTCATCCGGATCAGATGATTCACAACAGCAACCAGTTCGTGACTGGATACCGATGAGAGCTCACCACGGAAAGCCAGATCGAACTTACCATCGTTATTCGCGAACTTTCCGGCTACATTGATGGTTTTTCCTGCAACCTGCATTTCCGCACTGAAGTCGATCGCTATCTGGAATCGGGTCTCAGTCTGGGTAACATCCTGGTCATTGGTGGTCGTTACAGTTTTCTTCACCACACTCAAACCAAGATTCGCAGCTGTGATATTGAATCCTTGCAGGCCGAAGGCATTGTTCCAGTTGGTAACGTTTGCAAACGCTTCCAGTCCAAATTGGTTTTCAGCTTTCACAAGGTTTGCACGGAAAGAGAGAACTGTTTCTGTGTTCGTCTGGACATCGAGTCCCATCCCGATTTTTAGATTCTCATCCGTCATATCCCCCTTGATGAACATGTAGGGATTATTCAGTGACCACCCTTCCGGAAGGTCAATGGTGAGCCCTTGCAGATATACTCGGACTTCGATGCTATCTTTAAGGTCACTCAGGATACTATCCTTGTTGAAGGACTGAACCAGGCTTTGTGCTGAGTAATCTTTAAGTCCAACCGCGTGGAACATCAGGTCAGGCGTTTCACCAGTGAATGGGGTGATTGCCTGATCAACGATGCTGCCATCGCGAATGCCGACCCCTGCGAGAACATGGAAGCCTTGGTTGAGTGCCAGTTTAAAGTCACCGGTGTATGCTGTGCCAACAAATTGCGACAGAGAATCCGTACCGCCACTTTCCAATGTCCGTGCGGCACTGGTGTAGATGATGATCGGGGATTTGAAATCGAACTGATTGATCAGCGGAAGATTGTTGATCATATCGCCGGAAGTGGCTTTGATAGCAATGGTCCAGTCTTCGGAGCCATTCACATCGGCGAGGACTTCAAACGATCCGAGACCGGCGATTTCCACCTGCCCTTTGATGGCACCGTCTGGATACGTCTGAACGTTTGTCATCAGCAGGTTGCTGAAGGGGGTATTGTAGGCTCCTGTCAATTCACCAATTGTGCTGAATGAGGCAGTTGGAATTACCTCCATGGTGGCCACTTGGGCTTGTTCGAAAAACTCTGTTGGCAAAGCGGTACTGAATGGATCGGCGGCCATCAGGTCGCGTCCTTCCAGTGTTTCAATGGACAGTCGAGTTTGTGGTTTGGTCGTTGCAACTTTGTGGTTTCGCTTGAAAAACATGTTCACTACCTCGGTTTTTGTTGGTTTCTGTTGACAACAGGTACATGTCGAAAGGGGTGTCCCACCCCGCAGAAAAAAATGAAAAAAGCACAAGATTTCTAGATTTTTCGTAAGTGCTTACATCGTAAGCGCTTACGAAGATGATTTTTCTTGCTCGCTCGAAATGTGCGTGGTAAATTACTTTGCATTTAACAGGAACAATCATGGCAGATGAATCAATTACTATCTGGCTGAAAGGTATTAAAAGTGGTGATGACAAAGCTGCTCACCAGATTTGGGAGAAATATTTTCACCGGCTTGTGGGAGTGGGTCGTAGAATCATTTCCAAAGCCCACGGAATCACATCCGATGAAGAAGATGTGGCACTGAGTGCTTTCAAAAGTTTCTGCCTGCGTGCAAGGGAAGATCGATTTCCAAAACTGGAGGATCGTGAAGATTTGTGGAAAATTCTTCTCACCATTACCCTCCGCAAAGCGTTTCGGAATAACCGACGAACGAACATGCCAATGAACAACGAGCAGCAATTTGCACTGGAGCAGTTGTGCGCAGAGCAGACCGCCGAAGAAACAGCATTCATGATTGAAGAACAACTGGAGCATCTTCTTCAGCGAATCGATGATCCGCGAATAAAAGAACTGGTGTTGGCAAAACTGGATGGGAAAACGAACCAGGAAATCGCAAAACAATTGAACAAATCTGTTTCCTTTGTGGAACGGAAACTTCAGCTGCTCCGCCAGCAATGGAACTATTTGCAATTTGAGGAAGCTTGATGATCAGACCATTGCTAAATTCTGAAAAAAATCAAATGGAACAACTGTCTCGTATAGATCATATCTGTGATCTGTTTGAAGATTCCTGGAAAATTAACGAACCTCGGAATATTGCTGAATTACTGAACTCACTCGACAACAGTGAACGAACAATGTTAATGATGCATTTGATGCGAATCGAGTTCGAATTGTTGTACAAGAACGAGCAGACAATTTAAATTCAAGACTATCTTCAATCGTTCTCGGAGTATATCAAAGAAATTGAGCAAGGATGGCAGCAATTTCTGAAGACATTCAATAGTGTGAGTCTAGCAACTTCCTCCGATCAATTACCGGAAATTTCGGGCTATGTAGTTGAAAAATAACTAGGCCGTGGGGGAATAGGGATAGTCTAATTAGCTCGTCAGATTGGCTTGAATCGATTTGTTGCAGTAAAAATGCTATTGTATTTATCTGCTGCTGATAAGTATCCGACAATAAATAAAATACCGAATATTATGATTCAAGATTCGGGTGAATCTCATAATTCCATTCACCATGAAACTTGTTCCGCTTGATCCGGCAGGTTGACAATTCTTGATCACTCACCTTTCTACCAGTTTGATAGCCTGTTTCGTCCAGCCATGCGTGTACTTCCAGCCCCGATTCTGTTCTGGTATTGCCAATCAGTTCAAACACAATCTCGACAGTTTCCAGTGGTTGACCTCGCCAGTTGGAACGAGTGCAACCGGTCATTCGGGAGGGTTGGGTAACTGATTTAGCAAATTGGGGTGTACAAAGATGGGTCTTTCTGCGGTATCAGGGGTTCTGACAACCAAACATCGCAGGAGACCCAATAATGATTATCCCAGGCACTGGAAGTAAATTCTTCCGGTGGATTGATTCCACCTGGAGAACAAATCAAGATCAAATCCCAGGAAGCGGGAGCAGAGGACAATATATCGGTAAGTCCATAGTGACTGGTAATTTCGATTTTCACGCGATTATCCACTTCTGATCAGCACATATTGCATCCGTATTTGTTAATTGCTCGGTCTGTTCACCCGCAGCAATTGACCACGCAGATCTCCTGTCGATTGAATTGCCGTGTCAATACGTTTCGCTTGCCCTTCAAAGTCACTGTCTACGGTGCATACGATGATTCCAAAATGAGCAGAATCTTTATTGTGCAAGTAAATGAAGTCTTTTCGATTGAGAGTCAATACTGCCCGTTCTGTTTCAATGGCAAACTGGAGGATTTCAGAGTACGAAACTGCTTCGCTGGCACGCCCAGTTTCCTGTATGGTTATTACATCATGTCCAAGTACGCGAAGGTATTGCACAACTGGAATCAGAAAGTTTTCATTGGAATATAAACTTGCAAAGTTACTTCCTCAAAGCTGATCCACAAACTTATATCTGGCAGATCGAATTTTCCTCTTCATTTTCAACAATTGCTTTTTCGATCTCATTCCGATGATTGCTTGCATACGCCCATGGTTGCACCAGATCTACTGCTCGCAATTTGGGAAATGATTGCAGAATCTGGACTTCGGAAAATCCCTGCTGTCTCATCCGGTCATGTACACACCTCTGGTTTCTTGTAATGCTTGTTGCAATAACTCAGCTTGTTCATCCGAAAGGAATTCGTCTTCTTGATCCCATTGATCGAAAATCAATTTCAATTGGGCTGCACGGTTTTGATTATTTTCCGAAGCTGGTTTTTCTGGTAATAGTTCAATACGCACGGCCTGTCCGTCAACCAGGGGGATATTATCATCCAGAATGATAACCCCATTTCTAACATGACCGCTGTAGTAAGGCAACGACTCCATCAAATCTCTCGTTCATTTCTGTATAAATCAATGATCCACTATTTTCTGCAATCGGGACAAATTACCTCATAGTCGTAGTTCACTTCGTCACGAGTCAATACAAGCCAACCAGATTTTTCCACAGATTCCGCCATAATACGGTATGGTGTTTGAGCACCAAGTTCATGTGACTCGCCTGTTGTGTACGCACCACACTTTGAGCATGAAAATCCAGCAAATATTAATGCAACAGAGTGAAAAGGATTATCCGCATCAAATCCATCATCTAGCTCCATTAAAGGAAATACTCCCTCTTACGCAATCTTATCATCATCGATACCATTTTACTTGTAGCAAGCTGTTAGTAATCATTATACTCGATTCACAAACAGCTTGTTTAATACTACCCCCGGAGGGCCTGGGAGTCGCTGACGCCGAGGTGGTGGTAGATCTGGATGCTGGCGTCGGACTTGTTGAGCGTGTAGAAGTGGATGCCACGCACCTGATTGTCCAGCAGGTCGCGGCATTGCTCGGTGGCCCAGTGAATCCCCACCTGGGCAACCGATTCATCATCGGCACAGCGACTGATCGCTTTCAGCAACTTGGCGGGAATGCGTGCACCCAGGGCCAGTTCCGCCATTCTTGTCAAACCAGCTCGCGTGGCAACAGGCATAATTCCGGCAATAATTGGCACTTTGATGCCAGCCAGCTCGCACCGTTCGCGGAAATCCAGAAAGTCTCGGTTATCAAAAAATAGCTGCGTGCAGATGTAATCTGCCCCCGCATCGATTTTGGCTTTCAGGAAATCAATTTCCTTTAAGCGGTTGGGCATTTCAGGATGGCCTTCCGGAAATCCTGCCACACCAATGCCAAAGCCACGTGGGCCGGGCACCGTGGTACGATTGCGAATGAAGCTGACCAGCTCCGATGCGTATTGAAAGGCATCATCACTGCGTTTGTAGTGGGGCATGTTGCGAGGTGGATCGCCACGCAGTGCCAGAATATTGTGCACCCCTTCGGCAGCGTAACGGTCGAGAATCTGGCCGATTTCGTCCAAAGTGTGGCACACACTCGTCAGGTGAGAGACCGCTGTCAGGTGGGTTTCCCGTATGATCCGCACCACCAGATCGTGCGTGCGTTCCCGAGTGGAGCCACCTGCACCGTACGTGACCGAAACAAACGATGGTTTCAACTGTTGCAGATTAGCAATGGTACGAAACAGTTCATTGGCCGCCTGATCATCCTTCGGTGGGAAGAATTCAAAGCTGAATGTGGTGCTGTCTCGTTCGAATATATCTTGTATGTGCATGCGAATGGTCGCTCGGCGTCTTTTAATCAAATTATGAAAAATGGGTGCGTGCGGCTGACCCAAAGTGATTGTCTTCTGGTTTTCAGATCTTAGCCACAACCTTACCCACCAGCTTCCGTAACGACTTCTCTGCAGTTGCAGCAGTGGCCAGGATTTCCGGCAGACTGACTGGTTCCAGTGCGTCTGGCAGGCACATATCTGTAATGGCACTGAAGCCCAGCACTTTCATTTTGCCATGCACAGCAACAATCGCTTCGGGAACCGTTGACATTCCAACCACATCGGCTCCAATGGTGCGAAGGAAACGATATTCGGCCCGCGTTTCCAGGTTGGGGCCAGATACTGCCACATAAACCCCCTGCTGTAAGCGGATCTGCTCTTCCATCGCTACCGTGCGTGCCACTCGCAACAACACGGGGTCGTAGACATGGCACATATCAGGAAAACGCTCGCCCAGGCGCTCATCATTGGGCCCAATCAGTGGGTTATCACCCATCAGGTTGATGTGGTCTTCAATGACCATGATATCGCCTTTTTCATACTGGGGATTCATCCCGCCGCACGCATTGCTGACAATTAACGTGGTGCAACCCAATGCCTTCATCACCCGCACAGGAAAGGTGATCTGCTGCATGGTATAGCCTTCATAGAAATGGAAACGACCTTCCATTGCCACGACGGTTTTGCCACCCAGCGTGCCAAACGACAATTGTCCTTTGTGGGATTGCACCGTCGATTGCGGGAAGTGGGGGATTTCTGAATAGTGCAGGCTGGCCTGCACATCGATTTCCTTTATCAATCCACCCAGGCCAGTACCCAGAATAATGCCGATCGTGGGTGTACCGGTCCACGTTGCCTGGATCTTTGCTACCGCTTCCTGAATCTGATCGTAAAGCATGCCTTGATTCCTGTGCCTCTATCGTTAGTTGATTTTGGTGCAACAGAATATCTTCGATGATGTGGGGTTGATTTCAAGGGAAATCAGCTACGCAGGCTGAATTTCGACCCCACGGTCCGGACAGGCTGTTGTTACCGCACGGGAAATGTAAGGCAGATAACGAAAAAGATGAAAAACCTTGTTGCAAATTACTTCAGCATTGCATTTACTTCGCTGACGATTGCTTCTGCCCAGATGGCATATCCATCTTTCGACAGGTGCAGGAAATCGGGCATCACGCTTTTCAGCAACGCACCATCGGCATTCAGGAACTTCTTGTTGATGTCGAGGTATTTCACCATTTTGCCATCATCCAGTTTCTTAATGATTTCGTTGATTGCCGGGATCTTTTTGTTCAGTTCATCTGCGGCAACGCGATCTGCCATTTTCAGGGTTTTGGCATTCACGCCCGAACGTGGGAATACACCCAGCAGCAGCACCTTCATTTCTGGCTTTTTGCTGCGGAGCAGTTCCACAATTTTAGTAACACCAGCAGCAATATCTTCCGGAGTATTAGCACCGGAATTGTTGGTGCCAATCATCAGCACACATACCTTGGGGGTAATGCCTTCCAGTTCTTTACCTTCGGTGATTCGCCAGATAATATCTTCGGTGCGATCCCCACCTATGCCGAAATTTGCCGCTTTTAACGGAGCAAAATGCTTTGCCCATTGTTCTTTGCCATTTCCTTCCCACCCCTGGGTGATCGAATCACCCAGAAACAGCACATCCACACCACCTGCCTGAGCAATTTTCACGAACTTCTGGTGGCGATCGGCAGCAAACTTGTCTTTGCGTTCACGTGGGGTAACGGTGGCCTTACTCTGGGCCCACGTACTTGCCGGAACAACACAGGTGCCTGCCACAACAGCAAACACACACCACATTCTCAAAGAATTTTTCATTGTTCAAACTCCGTAATGATGGAAGAGAATCATCATGAACCTGTTGTAGGAAAGTTCTGTGCCAACAACAGGGTGGGCAGCAATTGAGTGAAAAAAGAGAACATGGCAACGGCATCAATAGGTTGGTCCCAAAATACCGTTAGCATGAAAACCTTTCCACGCACATATTAATATTGCCACGAAGAGAAAAGCAAGTGAAATTTTGTGGGCAAGCCGGACGATTTTATGAGAAATGAATTTCCACAAACTACTGAATCATCAACACTTGCGACAAATAGTGTTTTTTTGTGAATTCTGGAAAAATAACTATCAAACAAATGTGATAATGTTGATTTTCTGTTTTATCTTAACGATGAATCTCTGCTTACTTCCCCGTGGGCAGATCCAGCAGAACAACGCTGAAATCCGCCATCGGCAGTGCAATCCGCTTGCCATCCGGACTGATGCTGACTCCTTCACCCGTAATGTTTTGCGTGGTGGAAAAGATCGGTTCCTTGGTGGCTTTCTTCACAAGAGTTATTTTGTTTCCCATCGATTGTGCCCCGATATTGGTGCTGGATGCCCAGGGATCGCGGATGGTTTGTCCAATCTCTATTGCGGGCAATTGTTCGGCAGATTTATTCACCATCAGCTTTTCTTTGCCAAACTGGGTATTGAACGCTTTTTGCCAATCGCCGCCACTCATATCAATGAATTCCGATACATGGGAACCATCGGCCGTATTCCAGCAAACTGCCCCACCATAGATGACAATTTTGAAATCGGTTCGGTTTTCCTGGGCTTCCCCCATGCCAAATACTTTCTTGCCATCTTCCGAAAAGAAAAACCCTTTCCAGTGAGGGTAAAATTGGCGTGTATTGAAAGCCAGTGTTGCCACTTCTTTTTTTGCTTCCAGATCGTACAGTTTCGCCAGTGAAACCGAACGCACTACCAGGAATTTACCATCCGGACTGATCGTTACCGGACCTTGCCACCAGGAAGCTGGCTGTGGTTCTTCAACCACTACGGTTTCCAGCAATTTACCTGTGGCAGTATCCCAGCGCAGCACCTGTTTGTCGGACCCCACCGTTAAAAGGGTTTTTCCATCTTCCGACCAGTGAGTGTAAATAATCTTCGCTGTGTGCCCCACCACTTTCTGTTCGGGTGGTGCCTCTTTCTGGCTGATGTTTCTGATAAAGACTCTATTTTGGGAACCGTAGCACGCAAGAATTTCACCATTGGCCAGAAAACCAACACCTGCGGCTGCATTACCAAACAGACCCCACGTCAGCCCACCAAACTGATAATCCATTACCTTCTTACCTGTTTCAGTTTCGAACACGCCAATGTAACCTTGGCCGGACTGAATAGCGAACTTGGAATCGTCTGGAGAAAAGGTGCACCGAAAAATGCTGGGGGGAGTCTTGCCCAGAGCGGCAATCCTGCGGGCGAATCTGGTATCCCACAATTCCAATTGATCGGGTGAATTGGTGTAGGTAACCAAATATCGACCGGTGCGGTTCAGAGCCAGAAACGACGGAGCGACCCCTTTACCCAGGTGGATGCGTGCTCTTTCCTTGCGTGTTGCCACATTCCAGATTGCAACATACTCTTCCAGCGGCAAATCGGTATCTTTTTCCTTGCGATGATTTCCTGATCCAATCACAGCCACTTTACCGTCGCCGGAAATTGCCTGAAAACGTACCCCTGTGTGCTGAATCGTTTCCTCGTTGGCAATCTCTCCTTTGCTGTTCCAGAAAAATTGTTTGGGAACTCGCCCAAAATGAAAGTTATCATCATAAGACATGATGCTGGTAGCATCATCGTTCCACACAAACCGATGAATGTTGTAGAATTCTTTCCCACCGGTACTCAGTAATAACTTACCGGTGGTGGCATCAAATCGATTCACTTTCTGCATCGATGTAAACACCAATTCCTTTCCATCGGCAGTAAAAGAAAGCGATTCGCCGATTTCCTTCTGATCGATCGTTACTTCCCGATTCAACTTCCCTGTGACAGGGTCAAAAATGCTGATAGTGTTCACGCCAGTGCGGTAAGCAAGCTGTTTCCCATCGCGGGATAGTGCCACCTGGTAGTTGGTGAGGGTGTATTGTGGAATCCCACCGAGCTTCAGGGTTTTCGGCTCTTCCGCTTGAAGTGCGGGCGACAGTGCAGCACAGAACAGTGCAGAAATTGCCCACAGTGGGGCATAACAACGTTTCAAGGTAATCAAAGGCACGCTCCAATGGAACATGTTGGTGCAGATGAAATTGTGACTCACTTCAAAATATCTTGTGGCGCGTTTCGTTTTGCTTCAAGATGCCGGTGGGTGAAGTTACAGAGAAGCGAAAAAGATAAGAAAAATAAAATATCTTTCTCTTGACATATCTAGAACTCTAGATATATTGTTATATAGACCGATAGAGATAGGGGCACCATGATTGATCTGGAAAAATTGGCGAATGCGGCAGAGTGCCTGAAAATACTGGCACACCCCCACCGCTTGCGGATTGTGGAATTGCTGCTGGCAAATCGCCTGACCGTGGGGGAACTCGCAGAACACTGCGAAATCCCTAACAACATTGCCTCAGGGCACTTACGTCTGATGCAGCGTTGTAGTCTGCTGGCACCCGAGCGGGATGGCCGCAATGTTTATTACAAGATCACAGAACCGTGCCTCGAGAAGCTTTTTGGGTGCATTCGCGAGCGTTTTGCACCCACGGAACAGTAATTGGCAAAAGATGAGAATTCATTCACTTATTAAGGAGAATATGCAATGGATGTGGTAACAATCAGCCCGCAGGAATTAGCAGCGAAGAAAAATGCTGGTCAGAACGTCGAAGTGATTGACGTACGAACACCAGTGGAGTTTCGCGAAATGCACTGTACTTTTGCCCGCAACGTGCCACTTTCGGACCTCGATCCCAAGGCAATTGTGGCAGAACGCAATGGCAACGCCGACCAGCCGCTATATTTGATTTGCCGATCAGGCAGCCGTGGCAAACAAGCTTGCGAGAAGTTTCTGGCTGCCGGCCTGACGAACGTGGTGAACGTGGAAGGCGGCACGATGGCATGGGCTGAATGTGGCCTACCGGTGAATCGTGGCAAAAAGGCAATTTCGCTCGAACGTCAGGTGCGTATCGCAGCCGGGGCACTGGTGCTGATCGGTGCGGTGCTGGGATATCTCGTAAGTCCTTATTTTATCGGCCTTTCCGCTTTTGTCGGTGCGGGGCTGATGTTTGCCGGAATTACAGATACCTGCGGCATGGGAATGATGCTGGCACGCATGCCATGGAACAAAGTGGCAGGTAAGGCAGGCCCCACCTGTTCTACGAAGTGACGTAATGCAAATAGTACACCGGGGTTGGGTTTCATAGAAAACGTTTGGATCAATTCTTAAAAGGATTTCATGATGATTTCAAGAATGCTGATTGGCTTACTGTGGCTGGGATCATTGGGTTTCGTCGCACCTGTAGTGGGGGCAGATCACACCACTGATTCGCTGGATGTGGTGCAGCAGGCAGTAAAAAATGAGAAAGCCATCATTATTGATGTGCGTGAGCAGGAAGAATGGAACAACGGCCATTTGAAGGATGCAAAACTGCTACCCCTGAGCCTGCTGAATAAAGGGATAACCGCTGAAGAGGCTGGCAAAGTTTGCCCAAAAGGGAAGATTGTTTACTGCCACTGTGCGTTTGGCAGTCGGGCACTGACAGCGGCAGATCACCTGAAAAAGCTGGGTTATGATGTTCGACCGCTGAAACCCGGCTACACCGCTTTGAAGAAAGCCGGGTTCCCCACTGAAAAGTAATTTGTGTTGGAAAATGAGATAATCTTCATCATTGAGAGAGAGAAAAAATGCAGCACGTATGGAACCGTCGTGGGGTTGTTCTGGCAGTAATTTTTGCCGCACTGACCGGGTCGTTGGTGGCCCAGGAAAAGAGCGTTAAGCCTGGGATTAACGATTCGTTCAAAAATCCCAATGTGCAGGAGTTTGTTACCCGCTTCGAAGGCGAAAGTCGCGAAGTGTACGACAAGCGATTCCAGATTGTCGATGCCTGTGGCATCAAAAAAGGTCAGGCAATAGCTGATATCGGTGCAGGAACGGGACTTTTCACCCGCCTGTTTTCGGAAGCAGTATCGAAAGAAGGCAAAGTATATGCGGTTGACATTTCACAGAAGTTTCTAGACCACATTAACACTTCTGCGAAAAAACAGAAAATCGAAAACATCACCACGGTGCTGGGCACTGATATTTCACCCAAATTGCCTGAAAACTCGGTGGATGTGGTATTCATCTGCGATACCTACCACCACTTCGAATATCCGTTCCGGATGCTCGATTCCATCCACAAAGCACTCAAGCCAGGTGGGCGGTTGATCATCATCGATTTCGTTCGAATTGAAGGAAAATCGAAGGAATGGACTCTGAACCACGTGCGTGCCGGTCAGGAAGTCGTCGAAAAAGAAATTACCTCCAGCGGTTTCCGCAAACAGACGGAAATCCCAAAGATTGTCACTGAAAATTACATGGTGGTGTTCGAAAAAGTAGCACCCAAAACCAAAAAATAACCTCCCTTTCCAGTCGAATCGACTGGAAAAAATGAAGGATTAATCATGAAGCTGATTATTGTCGGCGGCGTAGCAGGTGGTGCATCTGCTGCCGCCCGGGCTCGACGCTTGTCTGAAGATGCCCACATTATCATGTTTGAACGGGGACCGGATGTCTCCTTTGCAAACTGTGGACTGCCATACCACATCGGCGAAGTAATTCCCAAGCGGGACAGCCTGCTGGTGACCACGCCAGAACGCCTGCGGGAACGCTTTCAACTGGATGTGAGGGTGCGTAGCCAGGTGGAATCAATTGACCGTACCAAAAAAGTGGTTGTGGTGCGGGAATTGAACACAAACCGTGTCTATGAAGAAAGTTACGACAAAATCATCCTCGCACCGGGTGCGTCACCGATTGTCCCACCGATGCCGGGTGCGGACCTGCCCAACGTCTATACGTTGCGAAATCTGGCAGATACCGATCACATCAAAAAAGTGGTGGATGATGGCATTCAGCAGGTCGTGATTGTTGGTGCGGGCTTTATTGGACTGGAACTGGCAGAAAATTTCATTCATCGTGGCATCAAAACCACCATTCTGGATCTGAATAAGCAGATTCTGGCACCATTTGACCCGGAAATGACCACCCCATTGCACCAGGCATTGCTGGCCAAAGGGGTAGAAGTGCTGCTGGGCCAGACCGCGGAATCGATCACCACCAGCGACAGTGGAATGACCGTGAAACTGACTTCCGGTGCCAGTCGCCCCGCCCAACTGGTAATTCTGGGCATCGGCGTGCGACCGGAAAATAAGCTCGCTGTGGATGCGGGACTGGAAGTGGGCCCACGTGGGGGTATTCGGGTGAACGATTTCCTGCAGACCACCGATCCAGATATTTATGCGGTGGGTGATGCTGTTGAAACCACCGACTTTACCACGGGCGACCGCACCCAGGTTCCTTTGGCAGGACCAGCAAACCGACAAGGACGGATTGCTGCCGACAATGTCTTCGGTCGACAAACGAAGTATCGTGGCACCCAGGCGACGGCAGTTCTGGGATTTTTCAACCATACCGCCGCCACTACGGGACTTTCCGAAAAAAGCCTGCGTCGGATCGGCAAGTCGTATCGCAAGATTTATATTCATCCTGCCCACCACGCTGGGTACTATCCGGGTGCGGAAGGGATGAGCCTGAAAGTGATCTTCGATCCGGAATCAGGTAAATTGCTGGGTGCACAGGGGATCGGTGGTGCAGGCGTCGACAAGCGAATTGATGTGCTGGCCGTGGCAATTCAGGCTGGCATGACGGTTTACCACCTGGAAGAGATGGAACTTTGCTACGCACCGCAGTTCGGTTCGGCGAAAGATCCTGTGAACATGGCTGGGTTTGTCGCGGGCGGTCTGTTACGTGGCGACCACCCGCAGATTGATTGGGAAGAAATTGCTGCAGCCACCGAAAAGCCCCTGATTGTGGATGTGCGAACACCCCTGGAATATACCCAGGGTCACATTGAAGGTGCCATCAATATCCCTGTCGATGATCTACGACAGCGGATGTCGGAACTCGCACCGGAACGACCTGTGGTGGTCTACTGTCAGGTGGGGCAACGTGGCTATCTTGCCACCCGCATCCTGTTGCAACATGGCTATCAGGTCAAAAACCTGGGCGGCGGCTACCGAACGTATCTGCTGCACCAGCCCGCATCAGTTGCAGACCGCAGCAGAAGCTAAACATTTTTAGCATGTCTAATGTTGTAACAGAATTGTTGCGGGTGAACAGGCCGAGCAATTAACAAATACTGATGCAACATGTGCCGATCAGAAGTGGATAATCGCGTGAAAATCGAAATCACCAGTCACTATGGATTTACCGATATATTGTCCTCTGCTCCCGCTTCCTGGGATTTGATCTTGATTTGTTCTCCAGGTGGAGTCAATCCACCGGAAGAATTTACTTCCATTGCTCGAAGAACGCTCCATTTGTTCTTTGATGATCATGACAATCCAAGTCCGGGAGTTGTCCTACCCACAATCGAAGATATCAAAGAGGCAGTTGAGTGGTCATTATCCAGCGAAAAATTGCTGGTGGCCTGCTATATGGGCCGTTCACGCAGTGCTGCCCTTGCGTATATCATTCAATGTAGAGAAGTTGTACCAGAATATGCACTCCAAATTCTATTGCCAAGGTGGCATCGACCAAATCGATTAATCGTCAGGATCGGTGCAGAAATTTTAGAAAACCCCAACGTGCTGCATGCATTTGACGAGTGGCAGACCAAGCTCTGAGAAAACCCCCATCAATCATCCCCGATCTCAACTTATCGTCGGGCGCCAGACCTTTTGAAGCGAGGGAGAGCTGACCATCCGCTGCGACGCTTTGTCAGGCTGCTTCGCCATGTGGCGACTTCGGTCAGCTTGGGCTTTTGGTTAGCCAATGTCATTTCATCCTGGTATCTTTGAGCTCTGCAATATCGTCCATAATCAAGCTGCCCTACATCACTTCGTGATCGTCAGATCTTGCAAGTTTCAGCAATACAGCAACAATCTGGTTTCCGTCCAGCCCCTGATCCTTGGCGCTTGCCTTTAGTACGATGCGGTGCCGCAGCACAGCCGGCGCCACTGCTCGCACGTCTCCAATCGATACATGCGGCTGGCCGTGCAGCACCGCATGTGCCTTCGCACCCGTTAGCAGGAACTGCGCCCCGCGTGGGCCGACTCCCCAGTTGACGGTATCCTGGACGAACGCTGGAGTGTATTGTTGGCCCGGTCGAGTCAATCGCACCAGCCGAAGTGTGTAATCGACCACTTGCTGGGGGACCGGCATTCGTCGAACCAGCATCTGGATTTGCTCGAGATCCGCCTTGCTTAGAACTGTCTCGATCAGCGGCGGGAAACCACTCGCCTCATGATAATGCAGTTGCATGTTGGCCAAAAAATCCGCTTCACTCGGGATTGTGAAGCAAGCGTTGAACATAAACCGGCCCCGGTGCGATTCATCCAGAGGGAATTGTCCTCCGGGTGGATTCTCCATCACCATAACCAGGAATGGCTGTTTCAGTGGCAGCGTCTGCTGACCAACTTGGACTTGGCGGGCTTGCATCGCCTCAAGCAGGACAGATTGAGTCACGGGCGGTGCGCAATCGAAACAGTCCGCCAGTACCATGTTAGCGAAGATCGGCCCAAGGTATGTTTTGGAAAATTGGCCGCCCACAGCGTCCTGACAAAGCACTTGCGAGCCGGTAATGTCCTCGGGCAACAGGTCGTCCGTGTGCTGAATTCGATTAATAGATAGCCCCAGCACCCTGGACAGGGTAAATAACGTCAAATTTCTGGGTGCAGTCAGCAGTACATGGGCGTTGCAGAATAGTGCCATCAGCACCTCATCGATGAGCTGCGTCTGACCTAAGACAGCTTTCGCCATCTCGGCGTGGATCATGCTGTGTAGATTGCGGTAGTGGTCGAGAATTGCCATTAAATCGGTGTCCAATCCTCCCTCGTTATGACGGGTGTTGCATCAGTAGGTATAAAGCAGGCTGGTGGTAGAGGCTGTATCTTAGACCCCAATTTCAAGACCGCAATAACGCTTTTGAGAACCGAATTCCTTCAATCCTACTCCCATGCTCAATCACTGGTTATTCCGCCCGCCGCATGCCACAAGTTGCTCGCCCTCTGATAGGCGCATGTGTACACACTCTACGATCGCATCGGGCGGAAATTACCGAGTTGCCAAAGATCCGCCGAGCAACCACATCATTGGAACCGTCCAGAGCGATGTAGACTGAGAGGAAATTTTCAGTCCCCTATCGATTTGAAACGAGAAAGCATCAACTGTTACTTTCCATTCACCCAAAGTGATTGGAAAAGTTTTCGTTCCCGATGAAAGTGTAGCCGCTGTCAACTATCTTCCAGACAGTATAGCCGTATCTCTCTGTCGACACAATAGTTAAAGTGCCATCGACTCCGTTCGGCTCAGCCGATTGCCGAAGACATCTTACGTTTAATTGATCCCCGTGCATAACAAATTCCAATGAAGATGAATATTCGTTTCTGGTACCAAACACGACTCGTGCACCTTTGCTAATAGTCATTTTCTAATTGCCCAGCAGCTACAGTCTGATTTGTGATAGGCCGACTACTGTAGGTTTTCTGAAAGCTGAGTAAAAGATCTCATTCAACAATTTCAATGAATGAGCACTTGTAATAATGCAATACTATAAATATATCGTAAGGGAAAATCGATAATGCGAATTTCTGTTAGACTTGAGTTATTGCATAAACTAGCGGGTCACCAGACGAAGTCCCGAACAGGAAAGTTGCATTACCTAGAAACAACTGGTAATAGTCCAACGGTGAAGTTGAAGGAGACCCAAAAATGTCAAGTTCCGTTTGTGGGAGTGCCCCTTGAACCTTAGGAAACTGAATGCCTGGAGAGAGTTCTAATATAAATATCATCGGTATCTTCGAGCTATAAGTTGCAGGCGTTTCATCATCCAGCACCCAATTGGGTGTGCCACCAATTTTGCCAAAGCCGCCATTAGCCAAGCCACTCTGTAATTCCAATGCAACAAATGCGACTTGTTCTTCGTAATTCTCCACGATTTTTGCATCATTCGTTGGAAAGACAAGGAATGTGAAATTCCTTTGATACGACTGCAAAAAACCGTTTGGTATATCGCATCCCTGCCAATGCTCTTCGAGCATTTCCGGAATTAAGAAACTTTCATCAGCACATCTCATGCATGCAAAGCATGAGATGGTTCTGCCACCCCAGTTTGCTTGAGGTGGGAAAGCGACTTGAAACATGAATGCCTCTCTCTGCCCACACAACTTGCAGGTTGGCAGGTTGGTTCCGGTAGGTAGAAACGGCTTTCCGCCGATAAATGACTGCTGGTCGTTCTGCGGCGCAATTCGCTTAAATAGAGTCCAAATCGTATTCATTAGGAAATACCCTCGTTATAGTGTGGCCATTAAAACGACCTGGTACAGAATCTCATACAGCCTGGTTTCGCCCGGTCGGTAACGTGGCACAATACCAACATACACCGTATCGCCAGCTAGAATCCGACGTGCAATCTGTTGCACAGACTGGTTGAACGCACCTCGATTTTCGCCAGGCGACTGCGGGAAAATATGCCGGTCACGCTGTAGGTAAGAACCTCGGCGGATTGGGCGGAGCACATTCCTCCTGATCTTCGTGGGGCCAGCCCGTAAAACGCATAGTAGCTGTCTGGTGGGATCTTACTGGAATACTGTATGCTTGACTTTGAAACGATTTGCCGTGAATTTCGTGGTTTGGTGGATCGTCGGCGCGATCTGATCACATTTCTGGGTACTGCCTTCGCTGCGATGAGCCTGTTTCTGGAAAATGTCTTTGATGGCAAATTGCCTCCATCGCTGGCAATTCTGCAGCAGAATGTCTTCGCATTTTATGCGTTCGTGCTGATGTTCATCAGTCTGATTCTGGCACTGCGGTTCGCCCGCCTGCACGGTGGGATGGTAATGAACGGCATGATGTTTGCGCAACTGATGACCCAGCAGGAGTTTACGAAAAAAGGCGACCCGCACCGTGCATCACGTCACAACCATACCGGGGTATCGTATCTGCAATACCTGATGGTCGCCTTGATTGCCGCATTTTCGCTCTTTGTGCTTACTTCTGCTTTTCAGGTGTGGCCCTTGTTCGGCCTGATGGCCAGTGCCAGCCTGTTTCTGCTGCTGGTGGGGTACTATTTTTGGGCACGGGCACAGGCAATTTCGTTTGCCTGGCAGAAAATACGCACCAGCACCTGCGGGCCAGTGGATGAAAATACCTGGCGCGACCACATTTCCGAATCGTTGCATCAATCTAATCAGGGACTGCTGAGCGAACTGGCCTTTGCAGGCTTAATGGTTTTCTCATGTTTTGGTGCCATCAGTGGTATGGGCAAAATCGAAGCCAGCCAACTGGATGTGGGCAAAGAAAGTGTGATTCTGTTCGGCCCCACCTTATATGCAGGTCTGATGCTGCTGGTGTGTGTGCTGGAATCGCTGATGTATATTCGCCTTCGGACGGCAATCGGGCAATTTTCCCTGTTGCTCGACCCCACCGATCGACCGTTTCGGCTGTTTAAACTGACCGACTCGTTTTTGGGTTACCTGATTCTGGTGTTCCTCGCCTGCATTTCACTACACGTCTTTTTGAATACGTTCAGCAGTCTGCGTGCGTTGGGGCAAAGCAACATCATGGTGATTGATGGGGGGCTGTTTGTCGCACTGATCGCACTGCAACAATGGAATCTATACCTGGCAGGTCGCAAAGCAGGCCATTAAGGATATTAATGAGGAATTAATGAGTATGTGCGGGCGATTTACCCTTCATGCAGCCAACGAAGAGCTTCAGGAACAGTTTTACCTGGAAACTCAACCTCAACTGAGCCCACGGTTCAACATTGCCCCCACCCAACTGGTGGCGGTGGTAGGCAAAAAGACCCACGGTGGGAAAAATGGACTGCAGATGTTTCGCTGGGGCTTTCTGCCAAGTTGGGCAAATGATGCCACGGGCCACCGTCCAGTCAATGCGATGCTGGAAGGGATTGCCCAAAAACCGATGTTTCGCGAAGCGATCCAGAAGAGGCGGTGCCTGATTCCGGCCAGTGGTTTTTACGAGTGGAAACAGGTGGGGAAGCAGAAAATCCCCGTGTTCATTCGCAGAACAGATCGGGTTCCACTGGCCTTTGCTGGCATCTGGGAACGATGGCAATCTGAGACTGAATCGATTTTTACCTGTGCCATCCTGACCACCGCCGCCGACCAGCAACTGCAAAATCTGCACCACCGCATGCCCGTCATGCTGCCACCAGAACAGTGGGATATCTGGCTGGACCGCACCACCACGTTTACACAGCTTGAACCGGAACTGAAGAAACTTCCCACCGTCGACCTGGAACTTCTGGATGCCAATCCGATTCTCAACAATGCCCGCAACGAAACTCCGGAGTGCCTCGCAGGCATCCCACACGATTGAGCAATTTAGTCATCGAACAGCAGTTGCAACAATAAAAGCTAAGATCAGCTGGCAATTGTTAACCATTGGTAAAATATCAGGATGAGTGAAAGATATTCTCAATCCGACATTGATTTGGTGGGAAAATGCCTCGATTCCTATTTTCAGAATATGCCAGCTACGTACAGGATTGGTTATCCAATTCCGATGGTAGATAAAGGAAGAGCTTCTCACTTTCTGGTTCCACCTGACATGGTTGATGGGCAAACTTCCGATCCACAAACGGTTATCTGGAAACATCGGTTTGACTCCAGAAAAAGGATCTTTGCACTAGCCATTCCATGTGGTGGTATCCCGCCGTTATTGCGGGCTTATCTGCATCATTGGCGGGTCTGTTACTGCTGCCTGAGCTGGCAGCACTGGCAGATTCTTCTGCCCCCCACTCCCACGCACCGATTTAATTTCGGTTTCTACCGCTATTTCCTCCAGTGGGCAGAACTTAGCAACAGGACCAACTTCGTAGTTTTCGCAGAAACACAAGATCGACAACATCTCATTTGTGCAGATCGTGAGGCAGTTGACACAGAAGGTGATTCTCCCATAGTAGCTATTCCCATCATCAATCTGGTAGCGATGGGCATGAATTTTCAGCGGGAATTGGTAGAATCAGTAGTGATTCCTGTGGCAAGTTCTTTTCGAGAAATTCTGGTTTCATGCTGCCTTCATAATTCAACTATTTCGCATCAGCACAGGCCTAGTGTCAGATTGCCCGTGGGTAAAATAGTTATCTTTAACTGGGATCATTGGCTCTCTAACGCACCAGAAATTGGAATGGATAAATCTCATGCAGTGCATGAAGTTCACTGGAAACGCATTCTGAAGAAAGTCCTTCAACTTCGAGCGGCAGATCCTGTATGTCTGCTTCCTGGTTCGGAATACCACCAGTATCAGATGAATCCACCATGTTCAAAAGAACAGATGCAACGATTTGAAGAGCGAGAAAATTGTATCGTACCAGAAATAATGGCCCTGTTCATGATGAATGTTGGTGATGGTGGAATTGGTCCGCATCGCTGGTTGTATCCTTTGGAAACATCTACGCCAGATGCCTTCGCAGGTACCGATCAGTGGGAAGTGCTGGATGATGATCATTTTCTAACATCATTTCCCCATATCCAGCATTGGAATCAAGAAGTGCCTGCCGGCGACGAAGATGCTTTTCAGAATTACATGCACCCACGCGAGATTCGCAGTACATTGTTGGTGACGCATTTTTTTGAAAATAGTTCTCATCGCACGTTATTGATGCCCACCAAAGGTCCTGAGCGGGGGAATTTGTGGGTAGACGACCGCACAGATAGGAGAGGGATTTACCCTTTTCTGCGAAAAGGCCCTTGGTCATTTGTAAGCTGGTTTGAACAATCGCTGGACAAGATGTTGTTTCGGATAGATCAGCAATACGAGGATATCAGTCGTAGATCGTTTTCAGAATATCTACAATTTCGAGATGAAGCGTGGGCGATCAACCACGCTGAATGAACACCATCGAGCCAATTGATATAATGTGCATACGACTGTCTAAGTAATACGGATAGAATACCGGTTATTTTTTCGATTGTTTCGGCTTCAGAGGTTATCCCACTTGCCATTCCCCTGTTCGTGGCAACAATTAACTTTAGAGGATGCGGTAGCACTCGAATTGGGACACACCTTCAGAAAAATCGGTTGTGGGCCGGCACGGAGCTGGTCTCGCCGTCCTTTTCCTACGAAATCCTGCCTCGTGGTGCCACCTTCTGGTGAGGTCTGGTCGTCAACCTTGGGATTTACCCACTTGTTCCGTTTGGGGATATTTCTGCATGGAACTTCTCAAGAATCTGAAGAAAGATCCCGTTTCGCGCTTACAGCCGAATGATCCGAAAATCATCGACCTGAAAGCCACGGTGGGAGATGCGGTCAGCCTGATGCAGAAAGAAAATGTTGGCTGCGTGGTAATATGTGAAGCGGGTAAACTGGTTGGCTTGTTTACGGAAAACGATTTAATGGTGCGGGTGCTGGCTGTTGATAAGCCACTCACCACCTCGATCGAAGAGGTAATGACCAGCAACCCGGTGACTGCCAACATTAAAGACCACGTTCGCACGGTTGTACGAAAGATGAAATCCGGTGGGTACCGCCACATTCCGCTTGTCGACGACGACAACCGACCCGTGGGCCTGGTGGCCGTGAAGAAAATCATTCATTACGTCGTCGAGCATTATTCATCCACGATTTATAATCAGCCTCCTGCACCGGATCAGTTTCCTGATTCGCCAGAGGGGGCCTAAACATGTATATGAAAACAAGTTATGGTATCTCAGACAGAAAATGAGGTGACGAAAATGACCGCGACCGCCTCCCCCCGCGGCGAGCGTACTGTTCAGGAAGTCGAATCGATCACCATCCGCTTTGCAGGCGATTCCGGCGACGGTATGCAGTTGGCCGGAACTCAGTTCACCAACGTTTCGGCGATCCTTGGCAACGATATTTCCACCCTGCCAGACTTTCCCGCCGAAATCCGCGCTCCTGCCGGCACCCTGGCAGGTGTTTCCGGCTTCCAACTCCACTTTTCCAGTGTTGACATTCACACTCCGGGCGATGAACTGAACTGCTTGGTGGTGATGAACCCCGCCGCACTGAAAACCAATCTGCGTGACCTGCAGGATGGTGGGATCCTCATTATTAATGAAGATTCCTTTGGTGCCAACGACCTGAAAAAGGCCAAATATACCGTTAATCCACTGGAAGACGGCAGCCTGAAAAAATACCGCGTGGTGCTGGTGCCAGTCGATCGCCTGAACCGCGAATCGGTGAAAGAGTGCAATCTTAGCCCACGTGATGCCGACCGGTGCAAAAACTTCTTTGCATTGGGCCTGGTCTATTGGATGTTTGAACGACCATTAGAGCCAACCCTCGGCTGGATTCGCGATAAGTTCGCCAAAAAGATCGATGTGCTTGAGGCCAACTCCCGCTCACTGAAAGCAGGCTACAACTACGGCGAAACCGTAGAAACCATGCCTGTACAATACCGCGTGGCGAAAGCCAAGTTGAAACCGGGCGTCTACAGGAAGATTACCGGCAACGAAGCACTCTCGATGGGCCTGGTTGCCGCAGCAAAGCAGTCGAACAAGACGCTGGTTTACTCAAGCTACCCAATTACCCCAGCTTCCGATATTCTCCACTTCCTGGCGGATATGAAGCACTTCGGCATTAAAACTTTTCAGGCTGAAGACGAAATTGCCGCTGTGGGTGCCGCGATCGGTGCCTCCTATGGCGGGGCAATTGGCATTACGGGCACCAGCGGACCCGGGGTCTGTCTGAAGGCAGAAGCGATTAACCTGGCGTTAATGGCGGAACTGCCCCTGATTATTATTGACGTGCAGCGTGGCGGACCCAGCACTGGTTTACCCACCAAAACGGAACAATCCGACCTGTTGCAGGCGTTTTACGGTCGAAACGGTGAATCTCCCGTGGCAATTGTGGCACCACAATCGCCAGCAGATTGCTTCACGATGGCTTTCGAAGCAGTGCGGATTGCCACCGAGTTCATGGTCCCCACCTTCATTCTGTCTGATGGTTACATTGCCAACGGTGCAGAGCCCTGGGCGGTTCCAAGCGCCAGCGAACTGCCAACGATTACCATTACCCACCCCACCGAACCGAATGGTGGGGCGAATGGCCAGATGCACGAAAACGGTGCCGAAGAACCAGGCCGTTTCCTGCCATACAAGCGAAATGAGCATCTCTCCCGTCCGTGGGCTATTCCAGGCACTGCTGGCCTCGAACACCGCATCGGTGGGATCGAAAAGCAGGATGTCACCGGTAATGTGAACTACGAACCGGGCAACCACGAACATATGGTGCGTACTCGTGCCCAGAAAGTGGCCAACATTGCCAAAACGATCCCCGATCAACCTGTCGAAGGCGATCACGAAGGTGATCTGCTGGTGATCAGTTGGGGTGGCACCTATGGCTCTGTTTCCACTGCAGTCGCCAGAGCTCGCCGAAAAGGCACTAAAGTGGGCCATGTGCATATTCGCTACATGAACCCGATGCCCAGCAACCTGCCGGAAATCTTCAAAAAGTTCAAGAAGTTTCTTGTGCCCGAACTGAATGCCGGCCAACTGTTACTGTTGATGCGAGGCATTTATCTGATTGATGCGAAAGGATTTAACAAAATTCAGGGCAAGCCGTTCCTGGTTGCAGAACTGGAACGTGCCATCGAACAAATACTGCAATAACGTAACCGAAAACAGAAACCCTTACTCCCTAAGGCAAAGGGGGCTACTAGCTCCCGCAAGAAAAGATACAGAGCATCATGGCCACCGTAGGTTTACAAACCCTCAAACCAGCAGATTACGCCAGCGACCAGGAAGTACGCTGGTGCCCCGGGTGCGGCGATTATTCCATTCTCGCCCAGATGAAAAAAGCACTCAGCACCATTGGCAAGCCACGTGAAAAAATCGTGTTTGTATCCGGGATCGGCTGTTCCAGTCGTTTCCCCTACTACATGAACACGTTTGGCTTCCACACGATTCACGGACGAGCACCCACCTTTGCAACCGGCCTGAAACTGGCCCAACCCGACCTGATGGTGTGGGTGGTTACTGGTGATGGCGACGGCCTTTCGATCGGTGGGAATCACCTGATGCACGCACTGCGACGCAATGTGGACATCAAGGTGCTGTTGTTCAACAACGAAATTTATGGTCTGACCAAAGGCCAGTTTTCGCCCACATCGCGGCTGGGAACTAAAACCAAGTCCAGCCCCACCGGTTCGATCGATTCCCCCGTGCACGCCCTGACCTTTGCACTGGCTTCTGAAGCCACCTTTGTTGCACGCACTCTGGACGTGGATCCCAACCATCTGACCAGCATCCTGCAGCGTGCGGCCAGCCACAAAGGGTCGGCATTCATTGAAATCTACCAGAACTGCAAAATTTTTAATGATGGCGTGTTTGAGTACGTCACCGATAAGACCATTAAATCGGATAACGCCCTGTATATCGAACATGGCAAGCCGATGATCTTTGGCAAAGATCGCAACAAGGGTATTCGGCTGAACGGCCTTACGCCAGAAGTAGTTACGATCGGTAAGGACTGTGCGCTTGACGACATTCTGGTGCACGATGAAAACACCACCAATCCGGCACTGCATTACATGCTGAGCAGCTTCAGCTGCCCCGCCTTTCCAGAAGTCTTTGGGGTGCTGCGACAAATTACTGAACCCAGCTACGATCAGTTGGTGGAAAAACAACTTGAAGATGTCATCAAGAAACGGGGTGCGGGTGATCTCGATCAACTGTTCCGTAACGATGACCTCTGGACAGTTGAATAAATAACAGACTGCTTACGTTTCAAAATAGCAATATGGCAATTCTATCTCATTAGCAATATTGCTATATCACAATACAAATTGGATTCACCATGGCTATTACACGACTGTGCAAGTTTCGCACAGCGGATTCTGCCCCACAATTTGGTTTCCTGAAGGCGGATGGCATTTGCACGGTGGCCACAGAACTTGCGGAAAGTTTTCTGCTGGGCACCTTAAGTGGTGCGGAATTTTCACCCTATGCAGATGCACCTGTTAGTGTGCCACTTTCCGCAGCACAAATGCTGGCACCGATCGTTGATCAGGAAGTTTGGGCAGCAGGGGTCACCTACAAACGCAGCAAAATCGCCCGCGAAGAAGAATCGGTCGGTGCGGCTCAGTTCTACGACAAAGTGTATACTGCACCACGCCCCGAATTGTTTATGAAGGCACCCGCGTGGCGTGTGGTCGATCCTGGCCAACCAGTGCGTATCCGCAAAGACGCCACCTGGAACGTGCCAGAGCCCGAACTGGCGTTAGTCATTTCTCCCCAGGGAAAGCTTTTAGGCTTCACGTTGGGTAACGATATGTCGTCGCGGGATATTGAAGGTGAAAACCCACTTTACCTGCCTCAGGCAAAGGTTTACGACGGTTCCTGTGCCATTGGTCCCACGATCGCACTGGTGGAAGGTTTCCCGGAACTGGCATCTGTTTCGATCGAACTGACCATCCAGCGTGGTGGGGAATCGGTTTTCACTGGCAGCACCACCTTAGATATGCTGGTCCGCACCCCGGAAGAGTTAATCGGTTGGTTATATAAGGAACTGAGCTTCCCACGTGGGGCAATATTGCTGACAGGCACCGGAATTGTGCCACCTGATCAATTTACGCTGCAAGCGAACGACCACGTTTCCATTCACCTGGCTGAAATCGGCACTCTGTCGAATGTAGTGGCGTAAGTTCCACATTCTAAGTCGCATAAGGATGAAGATTCCCTCATTTTTGGCATAAACATCGTTCCTGTAATCTTTTGCACTGTCTTTTCACACTGATTTGGGGTCAATAGGTATCATTTTTCCCGCTTTGCGCCCCGTTAAAACCGCTACAGCCGTTAAAGTTTGTGCATTTTATTGCCGATAGTAAATCAATTCAGCCCTCGATACCTCTTACTGAGTACACAGAGTGATGTACACGATTTCTCGACTTGTCTTGTGTGCGATGCTTGCTTGGAGCATTTCTGTACAGGCGCAAAGTACATTGTTACCTGTTCAGGTAGATCCTGTTGAGCCAAAGGCCCCTGTTTTTCCACCCACAAGCGGTGGAAATAATCCTTTTCCGGTTCTGGAACGGCCACCTGTCACTCCGATGCCGATTGAGGTAACTCCTCAACCAGGTGCGATCAAGCCAATTCCTGAGCAACCAATCGTACCTGTGTTGCCACCGGTATCACCAAAAACGGGTGATTCAGGAAAACAGGAAATGCCCAAAGAATCTGTGATTCTGCCTCCTCCCACGGAGCCCAAAGTTGAATTGCCAAAATCTCCAGAAAAATCAAAAGCTTCAGAATGGTATGACAAGCTGAAAATTCGGGGATATACCCAGGTTCGCAGTAGTTTCCCGTTTCTCACTGATGTTACCTCTGCTCAACCATTTCACGATGGGGATGCCTCCATAGGCGAAAATCAGAATTTTCTCATCAGGCGTGCACGATTAATTTTTTATGGTGATTTGTCAGAACATATATCCTTCTATTTTCAGCCCGATTTTGCTGCAACTGTACCGGGTTCGTTGGATTCAAACGAATATGCTCAGCTACGGGACTTATACGCTGATGTATACTTAACACAGGATAAAGTTCATCGTTTCCGTGTGGGCCAATCCAAAGTGCCATATGGGTGGGAAAACCTGCAATCGAGTTCTAACCGATTGGCATTTGATCGAAACGATGCCTTCAATTCTGCAACTAAGAATGAACGTGATATTGGCGTTTTCTATTACTGGACTCCGGAATATGCACAGGAAATCTTCAAATTTGTATCTTCTGGTTTAAAAGGTTCGGGAAACTATGGTGTCTTCGGAATTGGGATCTACAACGGGCAGGGTGGGGCACTCCAGGAACAGAACGATAATCTGCATATCGTCACCCGACTGCAGATCCCCTACCGATTTGATAACGGCCAGATTGTTGAAGCCGGGATTCAAGCCTATACCGGCAAATACACCGTGCTTTCTTCATCCATCCGAGCATTAGGTGTGGGGCCTTCGATTCGTCCCGAAGGTACGTTGGAACGTTCGAACCGTGCAGGACTGAGAGATGAACGCGTCGGTGGTACTTTCATCGTTTATCCTCAACCACTCGGCTTTCAGGCTGAATGGAACGTGGGTCGCGGCCCCGCCTTAAGTGACGATCAGCGACGGGTGGAAGTGCGATCGCTGACCGGTGGCTATCTCCAAACCATGTACATGTTCGACGTAGAAGATTGCGGTACATGGACACCATTTGTGCGATGGTCTTACTTCCAGGGCGGGTACAAGTCCGCACGTAATGCGCCGTATTCTCGAATTGATGAATGGGATCTCGGTGTGGAATGGCAATATTCGAAATGGCTGGAATTCACCACAATGTACACAATTACCGACCGCACCAATACCAGAGCGATCGATACACCAGGAGTGGTGCCCTATGGTCAGTATCAGGGCCACATTCTACGCTTCCAGTTACAGTTCAATTATTAATCAATGATTAAAAATTAGAATTAATTCATTTTCACCGCATGAACCGCTGCATGACCAGCATTGCGGTGGTCAAGCCCAGTGCTGCAGACATGCTTGCCAGCAACCAGTTGTTTTTGAACCAGTTTTTTATTTGCTGCAACTGCCCGGGTGGTTTCGGACGCAAATCAAATCCTTCCAGAAACTGGTGCAGCGCATCTGCCAGTTCTACCCCACTCTGAAAACGGTCTGCAGGGTCGCGTGCCAGACAGATCATGCAAATGCGATCCAGATCTGGCGAAATCCCTGGCATCAGGCGGGATGGAGGCACCGGCTGGTGGGTCAACTTCAATTTCAGCATCATTTGCATGTCGTTGCCCAGGAAGGGTGGCCTGCCTGTCAGCAACTCGTACATGATCACACCCAGCGAATAAATATCGGATGTGGGGCCAATTGGCCGATCCGCACGGATGTTAAACTGCTCTGGCGACATGTACATTGGCGTGCCAATGGCAGAGCCATCAGCTGTCAGTGATTGCTCATCGCCCGATTTTGCCAGCCCGAAATCGATGATTTTCGGCACGCCATATGGTGTATATGGCCCCGCATGCAAGCCGGAAGCGATGCGATAGATCTCTTCCAGATTCGCTGGCGGCACCTTCGGATTTTTCACAATAATGTTGGTGGGCTTTAAATCGCGGTGCAAAATTCCGGCATTGTGGGCAATTGAAATCGCCCGCGCCAGCACTTCAACCAGACGGGCAACCCCCACTGGTGGCTGGGGATTTCCCTGCACCAGTTCCATCAGATTGGTGCCTTCCACATATTCTAATGCTAAAAAGAGTGTCCCATTGTCTTCGCCGGTTTCCAGCAGGCGAACAATGTTGGCATCATCCAGTTTGGCGAGTGCGTCCGCTTCCCGACAGAAGCGAAGTTGGCTGGCAGGGCTGGCAAAGCGACCAGCAATGATCATTTTCAGTGCCCCTAACTGTGTGGTGCGGCGATCCCGCGCTTTGTAGACGACACCCATGCCCCCACGTCCGATGGTGGTCAGCACATCGTAGTTTTTCACCTGTTGCAGGTGAGGAACAATGGGGGGTGCATGACGCACCGGTACATGGCTTGACTTAGCAAGCTTTGGTGCGTGGTCGGTCGAGTCTTCAAGTATCGGGTGCAAAGGGAATACCTCAACCCTAAAGCCAACAACATTATCAGTTTTTAACGTAGAACGAAATCCGTCCCCACGACGAGAATTCGGGAGTTTCAATGGAAGTTGTGCCAGATTCGACTGGCAGGAAATTTGGCAGGAGCAAGAAATTCCGGCCACAGAAAAAATCACAGCGAGAAAATTTATCAGAATTTTTTTCCGATGCCTGATGGAATAACACCAACATTTTCGCTGATCCTTTCGAAGACGGTTTCAAAAAAATCTGAAATTGAAAGAGAGAACGAAAATGAACGGTCAGAAAAAACAATTCAATCTGAATGTGGAACAACTGGAAACTCGAGAAGTACCTGCATTTCTGGCAAACCTGGATATTTCAACTGGTGTCTTAACAATGAATGGCACCGCTGGAAATGATACCGCACAGATCGTCCAACAGAATGGAGTGTTGTTCCTCAATGGTGCCAGCCAAACCAGTATTTCCAAAGGTAGTACGATCTTGGGATATACAGGCACTGTCATTTCTTCCCAAATGGTGAACCGGATTGAAGTCTACGGGAAAGCGGGAGATGATGTGATTTCTCTCAATAATGTCCCCGGTTCCACAGCAAACAAAAATATCGCCCTGCACGCCTGGGGTGGGAAAGGCAACGACACAATTACCGGTAGCACCGGAGATGATTTTCTGTATGGAGATGATCGTGCAGTTGCAATCACAGAAACGATGTATGCTTCCAACGAATTTACCTTGGTGGAGCCATATAACTGGCTGGAACGAGCAACGCTTCTGCCCGATGGCAATGATATTATCATCGGTGGTGGCGGCAACGATTATCTGAGTGGGCAAGGTGGTTCCGACCAACTACGTGGAGAAAGCGGTAACGATACATTGGATGGCGGAAATGGAAATGACACACTGAGAGGTGGCACTGGCGATGATCGCTTGTTTGGCGAGGGGGATAATGATTTTCTATATGGAGATTCTGGTAACGATCAACTCTACGGTGGATCGGGAGTAGACCGCCTTTACGCTGGGGATGATCATGACAAACTGTATGGTGGGGATCAGAATGATTACTTATACGGTGAAGGTGGCAATGATGAATTATCAGGGGGCAGTGGCGACGATTTGTTGAACGGAGGATTGGGAAAGGATCGGCTTTCTGGTGATGCTGGCGATGATCAGATGTACTTTTTTGTTGATGGAATCTGGGGGGCCCACTTCGATACGATGCGAAGCGGAAAAAACCGATCCGATGATATCTTCGATGGCGGCACTGGAAACGATAGACTCTGGCTGACATCTGGCAACGATGCTCTTGTATTTGAAGATTTTAGTTATGCAAACAACGATGTCCCCTGGCACCGCCTTAATAGAATCGAGCAGATATTTGCACTCAGTGGCGATGATTACATCAATCTGAGTTCACTTGCTGTTGCCAGTTACAATATGGGTGTTGCAGAAATCGTGATCGATGGAGGGTTTGGTAACGACTATTTGAAAGGAAATGCAGGTCTAACCAACCATCTGAACGGTAATTATGGTGATGATACACTTGTGGCAATCACGCGCACTGATACGATCGATGGTTTTTATGGAACAGATACTGCAACTGTTTTTGCTGGTCAACCGGGTATTGGTATCGAAAAACTAACCATCACGGTACCAGGTGGCTCTCCACAGAATGACAGTTGGAGTTGCGGCCCGAATTCGATCGCACGGCTACTGCGGGCATACGGGATAAACGCTACATACGAAGAAGTACGATCATTCACCCGATACGATGGAAACCTGATTTCCTGGCTGAAACTTGGCACTCCGACGAGTCAGATGCTCGATACAATGAGGCACTGGAAACCAGATTCCCGAATTGAAACAGAATCGAATACAAACCGGATTGTGGACTTAATTCAGCAGGGCAAACCAGTAATTCTGCTGGTTTCGATGGGCAAAATTGGGATTCCATTTGGCAACGTTGGTGCAATGCACTATGTGGTGGTCAATGGTTATGATGCTACCACCGATACCTTTACGATCACTGATACAGATGGTGTTCGAAAATTTTTGACCCGTTCGGAACTGGATTACCGCTGGAAGTGGGTCGATGATTTTACGGGCAGTGGGGAAATTGCCCAAGGTGCGTTCTCCGCACTGGGATTCAGCAAACGGACGCTATTTTACTAAATAGCAAATCGGCTATATAGCCAATCACTGATTTTTGTCTCTTAGTCCTTTCTGTTTTCTCAATTTTAAGAATTTATTCCCACTTCCAATCGATTGTGCCTGTTTCGCGTTTCAAATCGCCTGATTTTGTGGGAATTGTACCACTTCCTACAGTTTGTTGTAGCAGGCAAAAATTTTTCTAAAAAGTTCGCTTGACAGTAATTCCGTTCATCCCTAAGAAGCGTCTACGTTGATCGAGTTTGCAAGAACCTGGGATCTATTCCCAATGATCTGCAACCCACAACATTCGTAACATCGTGGGAATATATGGTTGGGGTTGGCACCGCAGGTGCGGCAAGCGACTCGGAACTGGTGAAATATACGAGGGGAGTTAGGATGCAAACGAATTCTCAGTTTATGTTGGCATCAGTGGATGCGAACGAATGGTGGAAATTGATCGTCTCTGACACGTTGGTGGCACGGGATGACGATGAAGATGAAGACTTCGAGGATGAAGACGATCTCGATGATGAAGACGACGACTTCGAAGATGAAGATTTCGATGACATCGACGAAGATGAACTCGATGATGAAGACGACGATCTGGATGATGAGGATTATGACGACGATGATTACGATGATGAAGACGATTTCGATGACGAAGAAGAGTTAGAAGACGAAGACGACGAGTAATTCAAAATCACCCATCTGTGCCTGTTCATGGCACCGCTAACTGATTTTGTTGAACTGAAATCCTTTTGTTGTTGAACTCAAATCTCTTTTGGCAAACTGTTTTTCCCAGCCTCACTCCATCGGTTGCTGGGAATTGTCTGGAAAAATCGAACCGCACACCAAATTATCGCCCGCAGCTCAACAATGGGAATTTCTCTAATCGATCTCATGCAAAGCTGCCATGGCGCAAAGAGATTATGAAGTCAACCGTCATACACGCAGGTAGGAATCCAGGAAGAAAACTCAATTTTTCACCTATAAACTGCTATCCAACCTGATCGTCATTACCGCGAAGGCGGGAATCTAAAATACGTTCCCACCTTCCCCCTCACCTCTCACGATCGAGCCATAAGCCAAGATCAGAGCCAAGCATTGCTACGGGACGAAATCATGCAGAAAGTCGGTGAGCTTGGGGTGGCGGTTTACGATTGCCTCGTGTCGGAGACTAGTTCTTCTGTATTGGTGGGTCGTGTAGAGTTAGGAAGTCTTACAGTTTTTCGGATTCGTCGGGTTGTGAAGGCGGTTAGGAGGGAGTTGGAGGAGGTGAAAAGCGTTTAAGCAATGTCTAAAACTCTTCTTCGTAGAAGGCTACTTGATTACAAATGTCGTCTATGAACGGCCCCCACAAGGAACTCTCGCCAAATGCGGCTGAATCAATGTCTTCCATTGCAGCCTTTATGGCCAGGACAAACTGCTCTTGCACTTTTGCAGGTAGCAATTTATTCATGTCCAGAAGATATCTTTCTCTCAAGGAAACAAACTGAGCAAACGATCGTACAGACGAATTCACAAGAATGAATTCGTTTGAATCTTCGTCAATTGACCACACTCCCGCAGTTGATTCTCGAACATACAACGGAACGTCATTGAGAATCCCGTATGTCCCTACTTGATGACAATCTGTCCCTTCTGGCTGCGTTCCCAACTGATCAACAGCGAATTCCAAGTTGTCATGCTTCAGATTAGGTAAGCCGTGTGTCGCCAAATACTCAGCGTCAGATTCATTAATGTTAGAATTCGCTAACGCTGATGCTTCCCACTTCGTTTCGTTCATATTCTTCGCTCTCTTTGTGTCCATCTAGTCAAGGTTCGGGTTGAAGATTCTTCGAACATATTTCCCAAAGTCTGACCTGGAAGCGGATCGTGTTGTTTCATCAAAATACTCAAACAGATAATAGCCTTTGGCATCAGGGAAATTCTCGGTCATAAATCGTTGGCACCCTCCACGACCAGCATAAGTACATGGTCCTCGTTCTGAGAAGAATGACTCAAGATTCTTCTTTTCTATTCCCTTCAATTCAAGCCATTCCTTCAATCTCCGCTCTGAATGAACGCCTCCCTTACTTCGAATTACATGGATTGTGTCATCTCCCTTAACTTTGAATGCGAGCCAGTTTTGACCTGAGCGGTCGCCACGGATTTTCCGTGCGTTGACAATCGCCTGACTTAGCTCATTCTCACCTACAGCTATTCTTTGATATGGAGCGTGGCCGCCCAAGCCTGGTGTATGTGGTATACTAGGTACGCCACTGCCTGGGGCAACAGGTGGCGGCTCAGGCACTGGCGGCTTGGGCGGCGGCGGTGGCGGCAGGTGAGGGTTTCCAGTTTTCGGTTTTTAGCAAGAAAACTCAATTTTTCACCTGTATACTACTATCCAACCTGATCGTTATTCCCGCGAAGGCGGGAATCCAGAGAAAACTCAACCATTCGCCATTAAACCGTTATTCAACCTGATCGTCATTCCCGCGAAAGAGGGCATCCATTTGTTTACGAAGTTGATCTATAAAGCTGATCGTCATTCCCGCGAAGGCGGGAATCCAGTTTTTTACGCTTTGCCGCCAACCCGGCGAATGATGAGAAGCATTCTCATTTTTTTCGTTTTTTTGGTGTTTGGCTTCATTTTCGCAGGCAGCACCCAAAATCCAGCCAGGCAATGATTGCTTGTTTCGATGTGCAGTATTTCCCCGATTTTGCCCGCGGGGCGGCCTTGCTGTTCCATGATTGGCATGACATGGAACCCCACAGTAGCGTTGTGGTAGAAGTCGAGCAGTACGGCGAGTATGAACCAGGCAAATTCTATCAGCGGGAACTTCAGCCACTTCTGGCATTACTGCCGCAGATTCCAGCTGAAGTCAGCTACTTTCTGATCGATGCCTATTGTTTTCTGGATGCTGAAGGCCGACCTGGTCTGGGCAGCTACCTGCACAGTTTCCTGCCTGAAGGTGCAGTGACGATCGGAATTGCCAAAAATCGCTACCAGAAAACCATCCACGCAGCAGAAGTGATCCGTGGGGGCAGCAAACGGCCGTTGTTTGTCACCAGCATTGGAATTGATTATCTGACCGCAGGGAAGTTGATCCAACAGATGGCTGGCGAGTTTCGCATTCCCAAAATGCTGAAGGCAGTCGATCATCTCGCAAGATTTGGTCAGTTGCAATGAATTGTCCTTGTCCGATTCAGCCACGCTTTACCCATCCGCACGGTCCTGCATCCGAACCATTGCACGCTGAATAATATCGTGGTGATCAAACGCCAGTGGGGGCAGTTTGCGTAAGGGATGCCATTCAGCAGCAGAAGCATCATCCCCGGCCTTGGGTTTGAGTAATTTCGGATGGACGCGGGCAAGATAAGCCACACTGATCGACCAGCCCCGGGGATCCCGTCCGGGATCGCCAAAAGTGTGCAGTTGCTCCAGCTCGATTCCGGTCAGGCCGGTTTCTTCCTGCAGTTCTCTGCGGGCAGCATCAACAATTCGCTCGTTTTCTTCCACAAATCCGCCTGGTAACGCCCACATGCCGGCAAAAGGTTCTGCGTTGCGTTGAATCAGCAATACCCTGGGATTACGTTCCAAAGTAATCAGCACAATATCTGTGGCAAAGCCTGGGCGTGGAAATTCGTAGGAATAATTCAGCTTCTTTTTTGCCATGTACCGTTCCAATCCGTTTGCATTTCGTGGGTATGGTTGCCTCTGTTGGCAATCTTATCATTGGAAACAACTTTGGCAGGGGTAACATTGGCAGGGCTGACACTTCATCCGATCAAGTGCACTGTCATAGCTCAAAAGTCGGATTAGCCGATCGTACTGCCTTTCCCATATCCAGAGAAATCTGAAAAAATACTAATTAACTATTGACATGCCACCGAATCAAGGGTAGTTTCAAATAGTTGTTTGATCATCACGCCGGGATCGAATCCCATTTTCTCACCGATAAGGTCGATGTACTATGTTGACACTCCAGACAAATAGTCGCCATACCAACTGCGAAGGAACCAGTCGTCGCGATTTTATCCGCATTGGTGCCCTCGGCATGGGTGCATTAACCCTGCCAGACCTGTTGCGGGCTCGTGCCGCTTCAACCGTTGCTGGCAGTTCCAGCAAAAATACATCCGTGATCTGGGTGTGGCTGAGTGGTGGACCCACCCACGTGGAAACGTTCGATCCGAAAATGGACGCACCCGTGGAATATCGCAGCATGACCGGTTCCGTGAAAACGAAAATCCCCGGTCTGGAACTGGGTGGTTCGTTCTCGCAGATGGCGGAAATAGCAGAAAAGTTCGCTTTTGTGCGTTCGTTCGCCCATAAAAACTCCAGCCATGGTGGTGGCACCCACTGGGTGATGACAGGTTACAATTCGGCATCGGCAGGGAATGGTGGCAGCAGCACTCGCCCCGGCCTGGGTTCAATTGCGGCCCGGCATCGCGGTATCAGTGCCCCAACTGGCCTGCCCACCTACGTGCGACTGAACAATATCGGCTTCGACGGCCCCGCCTGGCTGGGCAAAACCTACGCACCGTTTGATGTTTCCGGCAACGCACGCAAAAATATGGTGCTACAGGTTCAGAATGAACTGTTGGATGATCGCAAAGACCTGCTGAAAGGGTTTGATACGATCAGCCGCGAGATTGACAAATCGGGCATGATGAATGGTCTGGACAGCTTTGAAACCCAGGCGATTGATTTGATTGCGGGCAAAGCGAAAGAAGTCTTTGATATCAAAAATGAAGATGCAAAGACACTGGCCCGTTATGGGAAAGGGCTTGGCGAGCAGTTGTTAATGGCTCGTCGGCTGGTGGAAGCAGGTACTGGTTTCGTCACCGTGAACTACGGTGGCTGGGACATGCACGGCAAGCTGGAAAACGGCCTCAAAACGCGGGGCGTCGCACTTGATAACGCCGTCAGTGCCCTGGTAAGTGATCTCGCCCAACGTGGCATGCAGGATAATGTTCTGGTGGTTGTTACCGGTGAATTCGGCCGCACCCCACGGATCAATAAAAATGCCGGTCGCGATCACTGGGCCCCACTTTCCACTTTGGCACTTGCCGGTGGGGGGTTAAAAATGGGCCAGGCCGTGGGTGAATCGACTGCGAAAGCAGAAGTACCAAAATCGAAACCGATCACCCCACAGGATCTGATGGCGACCGTGTTCCATGTGCTGGGCATTCCGCAGGATCAGCACTTTACCGATCAGTCGGGTCGACCTATTCCAATGATCAGTGAAGGAAAACCAATCAGCGAATTAGTTTAGTTTTCTGGTTCGAAGCACCTGATTGTGGCGCATCACCCTGGAACCCGCCTGAGACGTCATGACGGTTGTTCATCAACCGTCTGAATCTGTGCGGGGATATGTTTCCAGCCCTTCTGCAATCTGAAAATCGAGTACCAGTGTTTTGTTACATCTTTTGTTAGGATAAAGCCACTTCAACTTGACCCTTGTTTCGTTGGTTTTCATTTGAAGCTCTACAGAAACATGCTTAGGCACTTCGTGCCTACTGCAGGTCTAAGAATGAACCAAGCGAATTGATCCAGGTCATACATTCAGGCAATGCTGTAACCAACAATTCACTTCTACTTTCACTGCGACGGTTGCACAAATAACCGGCTTTTCAACGTAGGTGGAAATCAGTTTTTCCCTTTCTATCGATCCTAAAATCAACATGTAACAACCACCAGGTGGCTCTCCTTGCCATTACGGCAGAAGCTTTGACAACTGGGGAAAATAATTCAGTTAACCGCGATGAGGAAATTGGCTCATCAAGCCATTGCGGTGGTAAAAAATTAGTAATGGACGTGGTGAAAAGACTAATTCTGTGGCGTGATCAGGGCTTTACGGGACAGTTTCACTCGGTTCTGATCGTCGATGGAAATTGCTTTGACCTGAACAGAATCGCCCACCTTCAGGATATCTTCGACCTTTTTCACACGGAAATGGTCAATATCGCTTATATGTAACAGCCCATCTTTGCCTGGGGCAATTTCCACGAAGGCACCGAAATCGCGAATCGAAACCACTTTGCCAGTGTAAACCTTCCCCACCTGAATTTCTTCGCACAGTGCTTCGACTTTGGATTTGGCGGCTTCGGCACCATCGGCATCCATGTGGGCAATATAGACGGTACCATCATCGTCGATATCCAGTTTGGCACCAGTTGCTTCCTGAATCCCTTTAATCGTCTTCCCACCTGGGCCAATCAGCAGGCCAATTTTCTCTGGGCTGATCCGCACCTGCAGTAACCGTGGGGCATTTCGGCTGATCTCGGTACGTGGTCGACGCAGAACGCTCAACATCGTACGCAACAATTCAATCCGGCCAATCCGAGCCTGTTCGAGAGTGGCACGCAGAATTTCTTCGGTAATCCCTTCAATCTTCAGGTCGAGCTGGATACCGGTAATCCCACGCTGGGTACCAGCAACTTTGAAGTCCATGTCACCATAATGGTCTTCATCGCCCTGAATATCAGTCAGAAGAACGAATTTTTTTGGTTCCTTGACCAGACCAATCGAAATACCTGCAACAGGCCGTTTGATTGGCACGCCGGAATCCATTAATGCCAGTGTGCTGCCACAAACGGTGGCCATCGACGATGAACCATTCGATTCCAGAATGTCGGAAACAATCCGCACGGTGTATGGGAAAATGTTGTTCGGTGGCAGAACTGCTTTCATCGAACGCTCTGCCAGCATCCCGTGGCCAATTTCACGACGGCCTGGGCCGCGAATCGGTTTCACTTCCCCAACACTGAATGGTGGGAAGTTATAATCCAGCATGAATTTCTTGCTGTATTCCCCTTCCAGGCCTTCTACTTTCTGCTCATCCTGCACGGTACCTAACGTCACTGTTACCAGTGCCTGAGTTTCCCCACGCTGGAACAGCGAAGAACCGTGCACGCAAGGCAGGATGCCCGCTTCACACGAAACGGGACGAATTTGTGCAGGTTCACGATCATCCAGCCGCTGCCCACCCAGTGCCAGGTCGCGGAATACTTTCTCTTCCAGTGCGGTCCAGGCTGCGGAGAACTGTGCGGGGGTATATTCTGCCCCTTCAGCTGGCAGATACTTTTCTTTCAGTGTTGTTTTGAACTCATCTACCTTGGCATAGCGATCGAGTTTCACCTTGTTGAGCTTGCGTTTCTTCAACTCGGTAGCATGTTTTTTAATGAAGATGTCGGTCAGTGGGTTTTTCGCAGGTGCGGCTGGCTTTGCCTTTTTGCCCAATCCTGCTTTGTCTCGCAGTTCTTCGATCAGGTCGATGATTTCGACGATCGCTTTGTGGGCAAACATGATCGCCGCAACCATCTCTTCTTCCGGCAATTCGCGTCCGAACCCTTCAATCATCGATATCACGTCGCGGGTGCCAGCAACAATCATATCCAGATCGCTGACTTCCAGTTGATCGTGGGTGGGCATCAGCACCAGTTCGCCCTGAATTCGACCCACCCGGACAGCTCCGGTGGGCTTCAAAAAGGGGATGTGCGAGATGTGCAGCGAAGCGCTGGCACCGATCATCGACAACACATCTGGATCGTTCTGAGTGTCTGCTGCCAGAGTGCTGGCAATGATCTGCACTTCGTTGAAATAATCCGGCGGAAACATCGGACGGATCGGACGATCAATCAGACGAGAGGTGAGGGTATCCTTGATACTCGGCCGGCCTTCCCTCTTAATGAAACCGCCTGGGAATCGACCTGCGGATGAGAGGCGTTCGCGATACTCCACGGACAGTGGGAAGAAATCAATCCCTTCGCGAACCTTGCCTTCAACAGAAGTAACCAGCGACATGGTATCGCCATAGCGAACCACCACCGCACCGGATGCCTGCTTGGCTAATTTTCCTGTTTCAAGTGAAAGAATTCCCGAACCGATTTGACGCTGAACCTGAGTAACGGCCAAGTTGAAATACCTCTTGTAGAACTTACGTGCGGCATAGAATGGTTACGAAAACCAGCTTTGAAAGGCAAAGTGGAGTGAGCAAGAAGATTTGGTGAATTTCAAGTGCCGCACCGGCGGCACAGTTATTACTTCCGCAGGCCTAACGACTGAATCAGTGCGAGATAACGCTCGCGGTCTTTCTTCTGCAGATACTTCAGTAAGTCGTTACGTCTGCTCACCATCTTCAGCAATCCACGCCGAGATGCGAAATCTTTCTTGTGTAAACGAAGGTGGTCCGTCAACTGGGTGATCCGCGACGTCAATATTGCAACCTGTACTTCTGGCGAGCCGCTATCATTCTCGGCGCGCTTGTATTGTGCAATGACTTCCGTTTTCCGTTCCTTCGTGATCGACATAAATTCGCCTCAACGCCTCTACCGGTTTATCGACTCCCGCCCATGCTCATCAAATATTTATGGTTTCATCGATAGTGTATCTCAAAATTATGCGAACCATTCCCGACTTGGCAAGTCGGCGGGCAGTTTTTTCTTGCGAAAGCAAAAATATTGTGCCGCTCTCCCCCACCGACCAGCCCGATAAACTTTCGGAAAAACAAGTCATGAGTTAGTATTCCGAAAGTGCTACAATTTCCCAAATTCTATCATTTCAGCTCTGTTTGCCCGGTAGCTGGGCGAGAAGATTTCTGATTTCCAGTGCGAACTGGCGATCGATGAGAATTTTCTCAGCAATTTTGTCGCACCCGTGCATGATGGTGGTGTGGTCGCGACCACCCAGGCCATGGCCGATTTCCATGAAGGTACACCCCACCTGACGTGCCAGGTACATCGCGATCTGCCTTGCCCAGACGATATTTTTCAGCCGCCTGGGCCCTTGCAGGTCTTTCAGCGTCACCCCGAATTTGTGGGAAGTCAGTTTCAGCACCTGTGGCAGGCGGGGCTTTTGTTCCAGATCGGGCACCCCCATCTGGTTCAGGTGGCCCTGTACCACAGCAAGGGTCAGTGGGGCCGAATGGGATTTGGCAAGTGGTTCCAGTTGCCGAATGTCGCTGATCATGCCACGGGCCCCACCGGGATGGCGGGCCAGCCATGGAAACAGGTCGCTGTCGACCCGCAAATTCCGCTGCAGACAGAGTTGTGTGGCCAATTCGAGGCGGCTATCCAGGCTCAGTGGGGCAATTTCAACCATTAAACCAGCCTGGAGACGACTACTCAGTCTTCCTGAAATATCCAGATTGCCCAATCTGCCATTGCCCAGCAGCACCGTGGGGCGGGCACGATTCGCACGTTTGTCCAACAATAAGGCTAAATCATTCCCCACCTTCAGTGGGAGGTGCTGCAAATCGTCAATAATCAGTAAGTCGTTATCCAGTAAGTGTTTACGAAAATGTTGCCTTTCCCCCAGTGGCAGCTGCTTCCATTGACTGAACTCGTTGGCGGGCATCTGCAGAATCGAACTACCGGGCAAGGTTGCCTGCACCCGTTCCGTCAGACCATAGCCCAGGTGGGTTTTGCCAGTCCCAGGTGGACCAAAAATGTAAACCAGCGGAAAATCATGATCGGACGAGAGTGATTCGGCAAGATGAAGAATCGTTTCGTGTGCCGAGACATTTTCGGGCAGAATGATGAACCGCGTCAATGCATCAGCACGTTCAACCATGGGAACAAACCACTTATTCTTTCTTCAGTGCCTTATCGGCAATATCGGTGCGGAATTGCATCCCTTTAAACTTGATTTTCGCCACCGCTTCATAGGCTCGTGCTTTGGCATCGGCCAGCGTATCACCCAGAGCGGTCACCCCCAGAACCCGCCCACCATCCGTCAGTGTGCGGCCAGAATCGCTGCGTGTGCCTGCATGGAATACTTTTACATCGGGAATCTGGGCGGCAGCATCCAGCCCCGTAATCGGTTTGCCATTATCGTATCGGCCGGGATAGCCCCCACTGGCAAGCACCACGCACACTGCTGGGCGGGGATCCCACACCACCTTCGATTCATCAAGGGTATCCAGCGTTTCATCCACGACCGCTTCCAGCAGGTCGAGCAGATCCGATTTCAACCGCATCAATAGTGGCTGGGTTTCCGGATCGCCAAAGCGGGCGTTAAATTCAAGCGTGCGAAAGCCCTGATTCGTCAGCATGAACCCACCGTACAGCAGGCCGTTAAACGGAAATCGCTTCCGCTTCATCGCGTGAACAAACGGTACAAACACTTCTTTTTCGATGTTCGCCATCAATTCCGGCGTGCCGATTGGTGCGGGGCAATACGCACCCATGCCACCGGTATTGGGGCCAAGGTCGCCATCAAGCGCCGGCTTATGATCCTGGCTGGGTGGGAGGCAAAGAATGCCACGCCCACCAACCAACGCGAGAACACTCAGTTCTTCCCCTTCCAGTCGTTTTTCCACCACCACCTGGCGGCCTGCAACACTGCCAAACTCTTCCTTGACCATGATGCGATCAATGGCCTGCTTCGCTTCCGCATTGGTTTTGCACACCACCACGCCTTTGCCGGCAGCAAGGCCGTCTGCTTTCACCACCACGGGATAATCGCGGGTATCAATCCAGTACTTGGCGGCATCGGGGTGGTCGAACACTTTGAAATCGGCGGTGGGCACATCCGCATGACGCATTAACTGCTTGCAGAAGACTTTGCTGCCTTCCACGCGGGCAGCTTCCTGAGTGGGGCCAAAGATCCGCAGACCTTCCTTCCGGAAAAAGTCGACGATCCCACCGACCAATGGGTCTTCCGGACCAACGACCGTCAGGCCGACTTTTTCTTTTTTGGCGAAGCGGGCCAGTTTTTGAAATTCGTTCGTATCAATGGGCACATTAATCCCATCGATGCCGGTGCCAGCATTACCGGGTGCACAGAATACTTTTTCGACGCGAGGGGATTGCGACAGCTTCCAGACCAGAGCGTGTTCCCGCCCACCCTTTCCAATCACTAATACGTTCATTTCTCTAGTAATATGGGTTTCAGGTGGGCAATCAATTGCAGGATGTTGCGCCGATTCTGGCCGAGGTCGCCTTTCCCCAGACGGGATTTACTTCGGAAATGGACAAGTGCCCCCGACTCGTGGTGGCTAATTGTTAAAAAAATATCATCAATGAAACGAAACAGCCTTGTTCTGCGCGTCAGGTGGATCTGCTGTTCCGTGCTGCTTTCGACGTGCCAACGCGGCATCGCACCCACTTGAGCGACGATTGTTGTTACCAGCTCGGCTGGCGGCACGTGCACCACCACTGGCTGCAGATCGGCATGGGTGCCCGCGGCAGTGTCGGCAACATTGTGGGTAAACCAGCGTAACACACTCATATCTATTCCGTGTTGGTTATATAACTTTCTTGTATTATATGAATTGGGACTCAAAAGTGCCGACCGACGATCGAACCAGTTTTTCCCACGGGCGGGACGCCCGTGCTACGTTAAAACAATCAAGAATATACTCAATTGCGGCACCCGTTCAGTGCCCGATCATTTCAGAATCTTCATCAATGCCTGACAATCCCGCCTTGCGAATCACTTCGTCGATCATTGGTAGTAGGTCAGGCGTCTTGCCCATCTCCTTGAGCGCGATCGCTGCATACTTTCGCATCTGAGGCGAACCCTTGTGAAGTCCATTCACCAGGGCTGGTATCGCTGCATCGCCGATCTTTTTCAATGCCGCGACTGCAGCTAGGTGCGTTCGCCAATTAATGTCCTGGTACTGCAACAGAACCATCAAGGCGGGCAGTGCTTCCTTTGCCTCGCCTGAATTCAAATTTGCCAGCTTGAACGCTGCATGTGTTCGGACAGCATGCCCATGTCGGGATCCGCCAACTACCGCAGCCAAACCGCGTACTGATCCGAGCCGGAACAGTGACTCGGCTGCGGTGCGTCGCACAAGTTCCGATTCATCCTGAAGTGCAGCGATAAGTGCTGTCTCAGCTTCTGGCGAAGGGTCCGTACTCAACTGAATTGCTGCTACACATCGCGCGACTTCGGTGGCATCTGTGACAAGAACATCAATAAGGCAGGTAGGTGTTGTTCCAGAACCTTCGCGCGAAGTAATCTCTAAAACCGCCTGTGCCAGTAAGTCCCAAACAGTCGTGTCCAGTTTGTATGACGAACGGTGCAATACATACCACTCACCTGCGGTTTGACCAGCCAAGCGTGGGGCTGCCAACTGTCGACGGAACCATCGAAACATCCTGCACCTCAGAGATAATAATGTTCTCGATTGAGCAGACTTGCGAAGTGGATAAGAAGCAATTCCTGATCCATGTCTTTACTCTGCTACATGTCGTACTTCGAATAAAACAATCTCGATATGGGCTATTTCGTTGCCGACTCTGTCGAAGATCGATTATGTGGGTGAGAAGCACAGGAAACCAGGGATAAGTTTTTAGTTGGAAAAGAGACTGAGATCAGTCATTTTCTGTTTTGGCTGCAGGGGCTTTCTTTTTAATCAGATAGATTGAAACCACCAATAAGGTCCCGCCTAAAAGAGAGCTGATCAGCGAACCAGTCATCGTGCCAATTTTCCCTGCACTTTGAAATGATGGGAATTCGGCTGGATTGAACGCTAAACCGTTAATAAACAGCGACATTGTAAAGCCAATCCCAGCCAGACAGCCTGCACTGATCATCATCAGCCAGTTCACATTTGCTGGCAGTCTGGTCAGGCCAAGTTTCACAGCAATAAATGCCGTCAGGATAATTCCCAGAGGTTTGCCAAGCACCAGTCCTGCCGCCACGGCAATGGCCACGGGTTCCTTTAGCAGACTGAAGTTGAATGTCACTCCGGCATTCGATAACGCAAACAAAGGCATAATGCCAAATGCGACCCACGGATGCAGGATGGTTTCCAACCGCGTCAGCGGAGAAACCGACTCGCGAAGTGCAAAACCAATCCGCTCCATTTCTTCATAGGATTTTGTCTGCGTGTAATCTCCCCCACGCATGCGGGTCCATGCTTCCTCGATCACTGCGGAAAAAGTTTTATCTCCAAGCCAGGCACTGGATGGGGTCATTAAACCCAGCATCACCCCGGCCACAGTGGGGTGGATGCCTGCTTTCAGAAATGCCAGCCAGATCACAGCACCCACCACAATATAGGCGGGCACACGCCGAACGCCCAACAGATTCAGTGAATACGTGACTACAAAGCCAATAGCAGCAACCAGCAGCCAGCTCATTGCGATTTTATTGGTATAGACGGTGGCTATCACCAGCACCGCACCGATGTCGTCGACGATCGCCAGTGACAGCAGAAAGATCTTCAGGCCGAACGGCACCCGCTTACCGAATAAAGCCAGAAACCCAACCACAAAAGCGATATCGGTGGCCATCGGAATTGCCCAGCCGCGTTCGCCTGGCTCGCCATATTGGAATGCCAGATAAACCAGTGCGGGCCCCACCATCCCACCCAGGGCCGCAACAATGGGCAGCAGTGCCTTTCGTGGGTCACGAAGTTCGCCGGCAATAATTTCCCGTTTGACCTCGAGGCCCACCACAAAGAAGAAGATGGTCATTAAGCCATCATTAATTAACAGGTGGCCAACAGTATCCGCAATGTGAAATGAGCCGATGGAAAATTCAATCGGTGTTTTCCATATCGAGATGAAAGTTTTTGCATACGGCGAATTAGCCAGCACCAGTGCAGTAACGGTACAGATCAGAAGGACGATTCCGCTGGCAGCCTGGACGTGCATAAACCGCTGCACCGGCCCCAGCAATCGATTCATCGTGGTTTCGGGCAGTTTCGCATCGATGGGATTTTTGGGGTTCTTGCGTGGTTTTTCTGCCATTGTTCCAATTTTCCGAAAAGATAACACGTTTTTTTTACAGATTATCCCCACAGCAAAAAGTGTTCATACTGCTTTCCGCTGCAATCTGTTAGAATCAGATCGAACAAACAAACTGGGGAAAATCATGAAAGCAATTTCATTTTTTCATGATTGTTTGGGTATTAATAGCAGATCACATGCTGATGGAAGGTGATTGATGTCGGACCTGCCTTAAAATGCATCACCTGAGTGTTTGAAACAACTGTCAGGGGATGGGTACTAATTCCTGACGTGGCTGCCGAAGGGTTTCAAAATCTGCCGGTCGCCCAGCTACTTTCACTTTGACGGTCATTTTTTCAGAACCCCGCAGCAATTCTACTTCCACCGTGCGGCCGATGGGAGTTTCCGCCACCACTTTAATGATGGCATCGTTTTCCATTCCTTTCAGTTCCACCCGGTCGAATCTGGTAATCAGATCGTTGGGCAGCAAACCTGCTTTCTGTGCAGGCCCACCTGGCTGGATGGTAGAAACCCGCATCCCATCGGGTTCGGAAATGAACTGTACCCCCAGGTAACCTGGCCCGGTTTCGGTGTTTTTAGGTTTTATGGCAGGTGCACCGAGCGTCATTGCGGTCGCAACTAAAATCGTGGTCATCATCTTCGGTGGTCTCCATCTCATCGAACTGAAACACCTTCACCATACCAGAAGAGGCACATTGGTGCAACGCCAGCTTGCAAAATTTGCACAAAGGACGAAAATCTGACAGTTGTACGAGTGTCGAAAATGTTCCACGTGGAACACTGATATTCGTACGAATGTCATTTCATTGAGGCCTGTCAGTGTTCGTTGTCCGATTCGTGTTCATCCGTTACGGGCTTCTCCTGCTTTTCGAACAGAACTTTCATCGTACTCTGGGGATCTTTCAGAAAACCACGTGTAATCAAATAGTGCTCGGTTTCGGTGTAGGCGACTTCACGAATGCCTTCCTTGTCCAACAGGTAAATGCGGGCTTCGGGATAGGCCATGATAATTGGCGAGTGGGTTGCAATCACAAACTGCCCACCATGAATGAGGTAGGCATGAAGTAATGCAAGAAATTCCAATTGTCGCTTTGGCGAAAGTGCGGCTTCTGGCTCGTCCAGCAGGTATAAGCCATTTTCTCGAAACCGGTTCTCAAACAGTGCATAAAACGATTCCCCGTGCGACTGTTCATGGAGCGATTTGCCACCGTATGCATCGATAATCCTACCGCTACCCGGTTCCTCATCAAGCCGTTCAATTTCGGTACTTACATTAAAGAAGCTTTCTGCCCGCAGAAAGTAGCTATCTCCAGGATTGGCAATTGTCTTCCCAATGCGGATGTATTGATCGAGCGACGAGTGGGATGCCCGCGTGGCAAAGTTGAAGTTGCGGCTACCACCTTCCGGATTCAGCCCACAGTCAATGGCGATCGCTTCCAGAATTGTCGATTTACCAGAACCATTCTCCCCCACCAGAAAGGTTACTTTGGGATGAAATTCCAGTTTTGTCAGCGACCTGATTGCGGGCAGGCTGAAAGGGAAACTGTCTGGATCGGTGATGCGATCGCGGAGAATTTCCATCACCTTTAGGTAGGGCCCAGGGGTAGATTTCCGCTTTTTTGCCATCAGGCCTCTCCTTCAACAGTTCGAGAAGGCTACAACAAAATGCTTTATCAATCAGTTATTGATATATAATCAATTTGGCAGGCGTCTTCACTTGATTTATGTGAAATTTCTCATTTTTGGCCCGCGTGCACTGCTGGTGGGAGGCTACTTACAATGAAATGGTTGGGAATTTTTCACGAAATACTGTGAGAAGGCGATAAAGGAGAGGTAGAGTTTCGTTTCGGGTGCGGGAAGCGAAATCGACTTTAGGAAAGCCATGAGTGCTGAATCGACGATCGAAGAGCCCCCTGTGGCAGAGAAAATCACCATCGAAGAGCAAGTGCCTCTGGTGGTACAACGCCTTGCCCCACTGATGTTCTGGCTGGGTTTTGTTCACTTGCTGGCTTTTGCCGGCCTGATTCACCGTGCCACAAAAAGCTCGGTTACGCAGGCCGAACTCAACTTTATATCCTTTTTCCTTATAGGAGTCTGGCCGGTTTTCTTTGTCGAAGCCATGTTTTCGCTCTGGATGAAAAGGCCCGGCCAGCGATTGCTACCATCCTTTACAAGGTGTCTCGCCGTCTCTCTTTTTCCTCCGGCACGGATGGGCTTTGTGCACCCCGCAACGGGCAATATCTGGCTGCCGTGGCTGGGCTGGCAGACCCAGGGGAAAGAATTGCTCAAACGATTGGACAGGTTTTTTGGTTTGCCGTTGTTGCTGTTTGCACTGCTGATTCTACCCATTCTGGTGATTGAGTATGTGTGGGCAGGAACGGTAGAAGAGTCCCCACTGTTTGAAACGATTCTGAACGTCTGTATGGCCATTATCTGGGTAGCGTTTGCCACAGAGTTCATTATCAAGCTGGAATCGAGCGGGCAGCCGATGAAATATGCGAAAACCCGCTGGATCGATGCTGCGATTGTGCTGTTGCCCACACTGGAGTTTATTCTGACCTGGTGGGCCAGTGCGTCGCCAATTGCGAGGTTACTACGCACCACACGGGCGATTGCACCGGATCAACTGGCCCGCATGGGCAGGCTTTACCGATTACGAGGCCTGTTAATGAAGGGCTGGCACGCTATTCTAGCGCTGGAATTGTTTGCACGATTGGTAGGGGATAATCCCCGCAAGAGAATGATGCGGTTGGAAGAACAGATAGCCTACACTGAAGAGGAATTAGTGGAATTACGCTATCGCCTGAAATTATTGCAGCACCACGTCGAAAAATATGAGGCGGAAAAGGAAAAAAAGAAAGCCGCCCGTGCCCACCGCAAGGCAATGCGAAAGCAACGTCAGATGAAGCAGGGCTGAGAAATAAAATAGAACCTAACCCCCAGCCCCCTTCCCTCGCAAGGAAGGGGGAACAAGATCGATTCCCACCTACTCTGGAATGACGGATTTAGCTGGGGATCTGATTACTGGTGGTAATTCAAGTCTTCCGTCCTGGATTCCCGCCTGCCCGGGAATGACGGTTTAAGGTTGGGATCGGATTACTGGTAGTAATTCAAATCTTCCGCCCTGGATTCCGCCTGCGCGGGAATGACGGTTTTAATGGGAGCAACCGCTGAATGGAACGTCGGACCCACTGGATGCCAACTGACGACCATCTGGGCCTAGGGCTTGAACCAAGGGTAACGTCCAAGCCAAATTGTGTCCCTTGTCGAGAGTGTCTCGTGCGTCTGCGACGACTTTCAAGGTTCACCCTTCGCGGCCTAACGACTGCGTTCACCTGCCGGTCGCGACTAACGGTAATTTCGGCGCGGTCAGGTGTGACGCTTTGTTAGCTGCTGGCCCCACGCGGACGCATTTCGCGCCCGGTCGGGTCCATGCTCAGCAGAACCTCATGCAGCCCTTGAATGATCGCTACATCCTTGCCTTCTTCGTCGACCTGATGCAACCTCCAATCAGTGATCGGCACGTCTTCCACCCGAGACCCGTCGAGTATCGAACAGGCGTGATAGAGCGCGCTGTACTGAAAGACTCGTACCAGATCGACGATGGCCTTGCGACTCACGCCCTTGACCAACATCTCTTCCATCGCTGGCCCACTCTGGGCGCAAGGATCAAGCGGCCGGGATTTCGCCCATTCAATCTCTTGATCGATCCACTTGTCGTCGTCCTCTGGCATCACGCCGTTCCACAACGCCTTTGCAAAGCTGAAGATTGCAAGCTGTGGAATGCCCTCGGCCAGTTGCGAGTTCGCCCATGATTCCGGGTCACGTGCGCCCGCTTGCCGAAAAAGGTCGGCGAGCGATCGCAGTTCATCAGGGTCCACATCTCGAAAGGGCATGAGTTCGTCTCAAAACAGCTAACGGGTCCGCGATTGATTGAGCAGAGTCGCGGAGTGAATACCAGGCGATTCCTGCTCCAATCGCTCACTTAGGCCGCTTGCGGCCATCATAGTAAGTATATGCTCAATTGCGGACCCTGTTAGCCGCCCACAGGCCGGCTTAACACCAAAGCTCAACGGACCCGTCCACCGAATGAAATCTTGATGTTACCAAAAACGAGCCGCAGCGGCCACGGCCCACAAATTGGCCAGGATTATCTACCATGTTGATGCGATACGGGGATGATTACACAAAGCAGCAGGAAGAGGCCTATGCGTCAGAAGTAAAAGCCCGGCATGAGAAACAGTTGCATCGCCAGGCGAAAAAACTGGGTTTTGAGCTGAAGAAAATGGAACCAGCTGTGGCGTGAAAGTACAGAGTAAATCTTTGCCAAGTTGACGAAGAACCAATGTGGAAAATTTTCTAAACCAAAATCAGATTGAAAATCGGTGTTTACAGATTTGGTGAGTTATGTTAAGCTGGTCAGAATGTTCAACCTAGGCAAGTCGACCAACCTTTGGAGATCAAGGATGATCCGACCGAACACTACTAAATGGAATCAAACCACCGATGATTTGCGTCGCCTGGCTCTGGAATCCGAGCATCCTCGTACTCGGGAGCGGTTTATGGCTTTGTACCAAATTGCTCTTGGTCACACTAACGCGACTGCTTATGCCGCAGAAATTGGACGTTGCGACGATGTGTTGTTGAACTGGGTTCATAAATATAACAACCATGGACCTGACGCCTTGATTTATCGGCGTACTGGCGGCCGTGTCCCCCTTTTGTCCAGTCGCAGATAGAGCAGATCGTTGATGCCGTTCTGAAAAGCGATCCGGTAGATCACCAATTGCCAGGCCACGGATGGACGATCAGGAAGTTGTGCAATTGGATCGGTTGTCAATTCCAGCGGTATGTATCTCGGAATACCGTGCGGCGGATCCTGCAATTAGCGGGATTGAGCTGGAAGAAATGCAAGAAACTGTTCGGCAAAGGGGACCCTGAAAAGCGGGCCGAATACCTGAAACAGTTCGCGGACATGTACCAGCAAATGTGTCGCGGCGATATCGTGATCATTTATATTGATGAATCCCATTTTCATCGTGATATGGACTTGGGCTATACTTGGTGGCACAAGGGAGAATCGGCTTGGCGAGTGAGTGATTGCCCTCCGCTGTCCGATCGCATCAACTGGTATGGTGCTTACAATTTCAGTGCCGGTGCATGTTTGATCTGGAACGAAGGCAAATGCAACAAGGAAAACACGGCTGAATTTTTGCACCGAGTGAACGATTGGGTAGAAAGACAAGGTCGACGTGTTGTGGTAATTTGGGATGGAGCACCTTGGCACAAGGCGAAGTTCGTTCGAACCAAAGCCAGCGAGTTGGACATCGAAATAGTAGTTTTGCCCAGTTATAGTCCCGATTTCAATCCCATTGAAGGGTTATGGAAATGGATGCGTGAAGAGGTCACGCAACATTGTTGTTTTGCAACCTTGCGTGATTTGTTCGACGCTTGCAAAGGATTCATCGATACATTGAATGAAACTCCGGATGAAATAATTAAAAGACTGTGGCCAAGATTTGAAGTCGATCCTCAAGCGGAAAAACTCCGATTTTCAATCTGATTTAGGTTTAAAACACTCCACAGTGAAGCGTATCCGCACGCGCTGAATAAGCAATCACAGATGGAATGATTCAACCGAAATGGATTGAATTGTTAGTATTCAGTAGTGGAAGTTCCTGGGGCGGCCTTCTGCCGGCGTCCGACCACGCAGTTCCTGCACCAGAGCCCTCATCGCCGGATGATAAGCTCCGGTAACGCCTTCTTCAGTGTCGCGGCACCTGCGTCCGATACGCCGGTCTTTCGGAGATCAAGGTGACGCAGGTTCTTTAGCCCGGTAAGTTCCTTCAGCCCGACGTCGGTCACCTGAGTGAAGCTGAGGTCCACCGACTGCAGAGTAGCCAGGGGAGCCAGTGCCTTGAGCCCGGCATCCGTCACCTGCGTGCCGCCAACCGATAGCGACCGCAGTTTGATCAGCCCCATGAGGTGATGGAGCCCCGCGTCCGTAACCTGTGTCCCGTGGAGGGCCAGCGTTTGGAGACCCTTTAGACTTGCTAACTCCTTGAGCCCGGCATCCGTCACCGGCGTGCCCAAGAGAATGAGATACTTCAGGTCCGGTAACCGGGTCAGTTCTTTCAGGCCCAGGGCAGTCACCCGTGTGCAGCCCACCGAAAGCCACTGAAGGCTTTTCAGTTGGCCTATCTCCTTCAGGCCGGTATCTGTAATTGTAACGCTGCTCCCGATGCTCAGCTTTTGGAGTTTTTTAACTCTAGCCAGTTCTTTCAGCCCCTTATCAGTGACGAACGTGAAGTCGAGGCTGAGCGATTGCAGCTGTTGAAGTCCGGCAAGCTCCTTGAGGCCCACATCGGAAACTTGCGTCGACCTGAGGCTGAGCCAGTTCAATCTCTGAAGTCTGGCAAGTTCCTTGAGGCCCACATCGGTAACTTCGCACCCTTCGAGGAACAGCACTCGCAATTCAGTCAGTCCGGCCAGTTCCCTCATCCCCACGTCGGTGACACGGGTTTCTGCAAGGTTCACCGCCTGAAGACCCTTGAACCGGGTCAGTTCCTTCAGCCCCGCGTCTGTTACGCTCGTGAAGCCGAGATCCAGGATCTGGAGGCGCGCCATTCCGGCCAACTCCTTCACTCCGCCGTCCGTAACCTTCGTCGAGAAGAGGCACAGGCCAAACGCTTGTTGAGGTGGTGGCAACTTTGCCACGACCCCGTCCGGCCACGTATCGAACCGGAACGTGGGCACTTCGCCATCACGCGCTGCACCGTCCCGGTGGAAGTCGAACACGCCGTCCTTCGCCCACCCGACTTCGGCACCCGCGGCTGTCCAAGCCGCAACCAGATCCGCAGGGAGGGGCACCGTAGGTTTGGTCTCGTTACTGGCGGGCGTTGCCGCGTCGGTGCTAGACGGGGGATCGGGCCTCGGAGCCTTCGTCCCGCCCACATCCTGCCCGCATCCGAAGGCGAAAAGAAATAGCGTGGCCACCACGAGCTGGCCCGCGCGGAGATGCCACACAGGAGAGCCGGTCGTACTTCGGGAGTAATCACAACACCGCATAACTTGAGCTCCGCCGCCGTACTGGTCCGCGATTGAGCAGAGTCGCGAAAGTGGATACAAAGCGATTCCTGCTCCAATCGCTTGTTAGGCCGCTTGCGGCCGTCACCTTTACTGTATGCTCAATCGCGGACCCCGTTAAGCCGGCCGCAGGCCGGCTTAACACCAGAGCTAACCCGCCGTCGAGAGTTAGCTTGCAATTATAAACAACTTCTTCAGCGGTCGGGTTGAGCGACTTGTTAGGCCAACAATCCATTCTCTCTCGCGACCTCCTCAAACTCTGCAAACATTAGTTCTCTAGCTTCCGACGGCTGCCCCGATGCTTCGAGCATGCAGCGAAGTGCCGCCTCCTGTTCCAGTACAAACTGATTATTGGTTTGGAATTGACTGTACCACCAAGCTCGGTAGAGATGGCAGACAGCTATGCGGGCAGCGTACCAACGCGGCCAGCTAATCTCGTAGGACCGCTGCCAAACCTCTTCCTGCGTGGGTGAACAACCCTCGTAGTTACGCAACTCGTCAATGGCACTGGTGACAGCGGTAAGGTTATCGAAGTCTGTTAATGGGAGCAACCGCTGAATGGAACGTCGGACCCACTGGATGCTCAACCGACGACTAGCTGGGCCTAGGGCTTGAACCAAGGGTAACGTCCAAGCCAAATTGTGTCCCTTGTCGAGAGTGTCTCGTGCTTCTGCGACGACTTTCAAGGTTCACCCTTCGCGGCCTAACGTAAAAGGCTCAGTTGCCGGCCGCCCGCGGAGAGCAGGCTCCAAACCGACAACAACAGTCTACTCGCGGGCGCTGCCGGTCAACTGCAGCCGATGGTTAGCTAGCTACACCAACTTGATACGGTAATTCAGCGCCTTGGCGCAACGCTCGACCAGTGGTCGCACCGCATCCTCATGCTGACCTGATGAATAGCCGATCAGCGGGCCTTCGTCGGGCTGTAAGATGAAACTCAGATAGTCGTCGGACGCCATGTCGTCGGCCAATACGACGCGGTAACTTCGCTCGCGAGATGCAATCTGCTGATCAATGATGATCTGCGGCGCTTTCAACTCGATCAACTTTACCACGATGTCACCCACGTCGTCCCGCCTTGATCTCGGTCCGCCTCGACGAACGCAAATTCGGCGCGGAGTCGCTCGATAACGTCATCAGGATCGAGACAGGGCTGTCCCGGATGTGGCTCAAGTCGGTGCGACATGGCTCGCTAACGGGGTCCGCGATTGAGCAGAGTCGCGGAGTGAATACGAAGCGATTCCTGCTCCAATCGCTGGTTAGGCCGCTTGCGGCCGTCACCTAATACTATATGCTCAATCGCGGACCCCGTTAAGCCGGCCGCAGGCCGGCTTAACTATAATTAGACAGAATTTATTTCTATCTAATTTCCTATGAACTCTATCTAATCCAGATTAGAACTTATCTAAACTAGTATCGTCTACCAAGACAATATTTTGTATACTACCGCAGTCTGGCGCGGCACACAAGCAATAATTGTCGAAATCTCAATTGTTTTCAAAGTTTTTCGCCGTGTGGTGAAGGAATGTCAGATTCAAAGCCGCCCAAACTTCTTGATCGGGTGCGGGCGAAGTGCCGCCTGCAGCACTATTCAAACCGGAACGAAAAGCCAACGTCGATTGGATTGTTCAATTCATCAAATTCCATCAAGTGAAGCATCCAGAGACGATGGGCGCTGCGGAAATCGAAGCGTTTCTCAGTTATCTAGCCAGTGAACGCCAGGTTTCTGCCAGTACGCAGAATCAGGCATTCTCAGCAATTCTGTTTCTTTACCAGAAAGTTATGGAAATCAAATTGCCTCCCGATCCACGCTCTGCGGGCGCATCGACGAAGGTTCGTAAAATATTAGACAGAATTTAGCCAGATTATAAACTTGCGACGGAATTACTGTACGGCACCGGCATGCGGGTGTTGGAATGTTGCCGTCTACTGGTAAAAGATCTGGATTTTGAACGCAGGCAGATTGTCGTGCGTGCAGGCAAAGGCGACAAAGACCGCGTGGTTCCTTTGCCGGAAAAGCTGATCGAGCGTCTGAATGAGCAACTGAACAAGGTACGAATGATCCATGAACAGGATCTGGAAGCGGGCAACGGAATTGTTTACCTGCCACCTGCTCTGGCACGTAAATACTCGAATGCCGGTGGGGAATTGAAGTGGCGGTCGATGCTTCGACCAGAAAGTCGATTTTTCACGTGGGGGTGGTTGCAATTTTACAAAAATTCACAAAAAAGTTTTTGTCGCCGTAAATCCATAATCAACAATAATTTACGGCGATCGCTCAGAACAATTGTTGCTGAGAATCAGAAAAAAATTTTCATTTTGAACTGGCACAAGGATATATTAATATACAGTGGAATAAATTCCATGCTATGAACAATCTGGCAGCGTGCCTTGTTCTGACAGTTTTTGATAAGGAGAGTTTTTGAACGGGTGACATGAACCATCGCACACGCATCGAGACGCTCGGTGCTGTTCATGCGATCTTCATCACATTCAAGTTCCCATTTCGATTTCATTTCGTGTACAATTGACAGGACGCTTTCGTCCATTGGAAGATCATGCCATACTTCACCACTTTTTGTGTTTTTCTGCTTTCCTTCATATCGGTGCGTGCCGCAGACTGGCCGATGTATCGTGGGAATGCCCAGCACACCAATGCTACCACAGAACCACTGGCGGGAAAATTGCACCCACAGTGGCGTGCGAAGCTGCCCCAGCCGATGATTGCGTGGCCGGATCAGAAGCTGGCTCAGTTCGATCTGGTTCCTGAAGTGGTGGTTGCCAGCAACATTGCCCTGGTGGGCTGCACCACAACAGATCAGGTGCGGGCATTTGATTTAACCACTGGCAAAGAATTGTGGCAATACATGACTGATGGCCCGATTCGTTTTGCACCAGCAATTGCCAAAGATAAAGCATTTTTCGCCAGCGATGATGGTCATTTATACTGCGTCAAACTGCAAACAGGCGAACTACTCTGGAAGCACCGTGGTGGCCCAGGCAACCAGCAAGTGCTGGGGAACAATCGCCTGGTATCCATGTGGCCGGCACGTGGGGCACCCGTGGTGGCAGATAACGTGGTGTACTATGCTGCCAGCATCTGGCCCAGCATGGGCATTTTTGTGCACGCTTTGAATGTTGACACTGGCGAAGTAATCTGGACCAACGATGGCGATGGTTCGATCTTTATCAAGCAGCCTCACTCTGCGTACGCTTTTGCAGGTATCGCACCCCAGGGGAACATGGCTGTGCAGGGCGATCTTCTGTTGATCCCTGGTGGGCGTTCAATTCCTGCGGCTCTTGATCGCACCACGGGCAAGTTGAAGCACTATCTGCTGAATGATAATTCCAAGAAAGGTGGGGGGCACCTGTTAACTGTAGCTGGCGAGGTGTTCTTCAATGGCCCCGCGTTTTTTCAGACTGAAACGGGCAAATACATCGCTGGCATTGGCGACATTGTCGCCGTTAGCGATGACTTTGTGTTCGCCTACGCATCTGGAAAAATTCAACAATATCAGCGTAGTGAAATTCCCAAGGATGTGGGCAAAACCAAACTCTTTGCAAAAGCAACCCTGCCCAAGCCCGTGGCAACAGTGGCTGCCAAAGATGTCAGCACGTTACTGGCAACACCTTCGCACTTAATTGTGGGAATGAAAGATGCTGTGGTGGCCTTACCTCTACCGCTTACGGTAGAAGATGTGGATGAAGATGCCGCACATCAGGTGCTGGAGCACAAAGCCCAACACTTTCGACTGGCTTTTTCCAACGGCAACTTACTGGTGACCACCGAACATGGTGATCTGATTTGCCTGGGCGAAAAAGAACCAACTGTCCAGGAAAACTTACCTGCACCAGTGAAAGCCAAAGTGGCTGGGAAAGCATCGCCCGATCTGGCAAAACTGCTTACCAGCAAACCGAAACTAGGTGGGTATGCCATTCTCTGGGAGCCCACCATCGAAGAGATTGAAGCCTGCCTGCAGCAGACCACGTGCCACGCAATTTGTTACTTTGCGGAAGCCCAACAGGTGGAAGATCTTCGCACCTGGGCGTTGGCTAAGAATCTCTATGGCACACGCCTGGCGATCCATCAGGGGACACCAGCCACAGTGCAACTGCCACCATACTTAGCTGAGTGCATCATCACCAGGACGGCAAATGCGGAAGAACTTCGCACGATGTTTCGCATTCTTCGGCCATATGGTGGGCAATTACTGTTACCTGGGAAAGATGCGAAATTGCCATCGAACCTGACAACAATGCCCAATGCGAAAACAGTTCAGACTGCCAATGGTGTGCGGATCATCCGTGAAGGTGCGTTGCCCGGCTCTGGAAATTGGACGCACGAACATGCCGATGCCGCCAACACGCGCGTGGGCAGTGATCGACTGGTGAAAGCTCCCCTGGGGGTGTTATGGTTTGGTGGAACCAGCCACGAAGGAATGTTGCCCAGGCACGGGCACGGCCCCCAGCCACAGGTAATCGATGGGCGATGTATTATTGAAGGTGTCGATAAGATGCGTGCGGTCGATATTTACACCGGCCGCCTGTTGTGGGAAACCGCACTGCCCAAAGTGGGGGAGTTTTTCAACAACACTGCTCACCAGGCAGGTGCGAATGCCAGTGGCAGTAACTATGTTTGTCTGTCCGATGGGATTTACATTTCCTATCGCGATGGTTGTACGGTGCTTGACCCAGCAACAGGGAAAGTGAAGCAAACCATACGTGCACCTCATGCCGCAAAAGAGCCTGCCCCACGGTGGCGGTTTATTACGGCAAATGAAAAATACCTTGTTGCCCTGATTGACCCCGACCTTGAACGTACAACCGCAGAAGCAATCAAGAAAGCAGGTAAAAATTCTTATCGCGTCGCGAACACTCGTTCCAGCAGCAGTAAAAAACTGGTGGTATTCGAACGACAGACAGGGCAAGTGATCTGGCAGACCGATGCCCAGTACCACTTTCGCCACAACAGTATTTGCCTGGGCGATGAACAGCTATTTGTGATTGACCGCAAGGCAGACAACGATGAAGACGAGGATGCCCCCACGGATGCGGTATGTGCCTTTCAGTTGTCCGATGGCAAACCACTCTGGCGTTCCAGCAACAAAGTGTTTGGCACCTGGCTGAGCTATTCTGCCCAGCATCAGGTGGTGCTGGAAGCAGGCCGCGTGGCACGCGACACACTAAGTGATGAACCCAGCGGAATCCGTGCCTATTCTGCAACCACCGGGAAGGTGCTCTGGTACGAAAAGAAATATATCGGCCCGGCGATGATCCGTAATGACACAGTATTGCAAGGCAGCGGTGCCTGCGACCTGTTAACGGGCAAACCGTTGCTGGAAACCAATCCGTTTACGGGCACTTCAGCCCTGTGGAGCTGGGCCAGAGAATATGGTTGTAATACCCCGCTTGCTTCGCAGAACCTGCTCCTGTTTCGTTCTGGTGCGGCGGGCTTTTTCGATCTTGAAAACAACTGTGGCACCTCCAACCTGGGCGGTTTCCGTTCCAGTTGCACCAACAATCTGATGGCTGCAGGTGGGGTGCTGTGCGTGCCCGATTACACCCGCACCTGTACCTGCAGTTACCAGAACCAGACCTCGGTAGGTTTTGTGCCGATGGAACAGATCGATCAATGGTCTTTCCTGGGCAGTACCAAACTACCCGAGAACATTCGCGAGTTGGGCGTGAATCTGAATGCACCTGGGGATCGAAAAAGTGATACTGGCCGCATCTGGCTGGAATATCCCAGCGTGGGTGGCAAATCGCCCAATGTGCCATTGAAAACTGGCGGCCCCAAACTTCAGTGGTTCCGCAGGCACACTTCGGTCGTGGCAGACCGCGATGGCTGGATTACCAGTTCTGGTGCGGAAGATCTGGAATGGTTATCGTTGGTGCTGCAGGATAAGAAAGCTCCCACGCGAAGCTACACGGTGAAATTGTATTTTGTCGAGCCTGATGAAACTGTGCAGCCCAAGGAGCGACTGTTTGATATTACAATGCAGGGGTGAAAGTAGATCGCAGCCTGGACATCATCGCACGTGCGGGCAAACCCTGGAAGACAATCACGCGGGAATATCGTGGCATTCGGATTCAACAAGAACTGGAAATTTCATTCCGAAAGCTCACCCCACGCGGGGCAACCTTGGCCGGCCTGGAAGTGATTGCGGAAGAATAAACGGATTTACGTTGGGCATTACTGCCTACCAGGTTAAATTACCCACATCGCAAAAGGAAAAGTGATGGCTACTTACAGTAAGTATATATTATGCACAATCATCATTTTAAGATTGACTTTCGATGGCAGAAGCGATGACGAGATACTCGCAAATCAGATAGCCGCTTTAGCAGATGGATACGAAGAGAATCTAAAAAAATTAAACTTTGTTTCTACATATAATCATTCATATGTTGCTTCAAATAGTATACAGAATCTATTTGATAACAAGAACATTACAATCACGCGTTCTCACTCTTATCATTTTCTCAAATTAGGTAGTTACGAGAAAGTGTCAATGATTTGCCCTAAAGAGCAGAACTCCTCAACATTGTTGGATTGCGACAAGCACATTTGGACAGGTTTATATGATGGCTTTGATCAACTAAAACACGCTGGTAAAATGGGAGTTGCGAACGCATCACGTGATACACCTGCCGACTTTTACAACGCCTATGGTACACCCATCAGATATCCGGATCATCACACAATATTGAAAACACTTCGCAATCATAACCCTAGTAAACTGCGATGGCTATCGCTCTCACAGGACAAAGGTATATTTACAATTAAATGCACTCCAGTGAATTCAACAGAGAATACTACTTGCTATATTGTGATAGATTCTAATAAAGGATTCTTGCCTGTTGAAACATGGTGCGTAATTGATGGTAGCAAAGTACAGTATTTTGTTTCCAAGGATATTGTTCAGACCCCTGAGGGCGCTTGGATACCACAAATTTCGTATGGATTCACTGGTAATTTTGAAGCAAACAAGCCATGTGGTGCATACGTTTCAAAGTTTACAGATATTCAATTTGGCAAAGCTAAGATCGAGGATTTTCAAATTGAACTGCCAAAAGGCATTCAGATATCTGACCAATCAATACCCTTGGGCTTTTATAACCATCAAGGTGGTCCTATCCATATTCGAGATCTGGATAAAGTACATCAGACATTGATCCGAACTGGCAAGAAAACTGCACAACGAGAACAAGAGCGGCGTGATATGGGCTATGCGCCGGATTTACCCATGCCGGAGCCGAAAAGCAGGCGGTGGTATTACACTGCCGGTGGGGCTGTTTTTGTTCTGCTGCTCGCCGCATGGTGCCTTCGTTGGCGGCGCAGCAGGATTCATTCAGTTTCAAGCAAGTGAAAAAATGAAAATTTCCAATTTTTCTGGATTTTACTTGTAAAAAAAAAAACGGTTACGATGACATTATTGAAACCCGGGAGCCTTACCGTGGGAACGCTCAGAACCTATCGAAACGCCCTGACCCTCATTGAATTGCTGGTGGTGATTGCCATCATTGGCATACTCGTTTCTTTGCTTCTGCCTGCCATTCAGCGAGTGCGGGCTGCTGCAGATCGGGCAGCGTGCAGCAACCATCTGAAGCAGTTGGGGCTGGCACTGCATCAATATCACGATACGATGCAGGCATTCCCAACCAACGGTGGCTGGGATGGCCAACAACACCTGCGGGATATCAATGGGCAATGGTTTCTGCCCACCACTTATAACAAAGAAACGGAACTCACCTATCGCTGGGGTATTGCCGACCGCAATCGGGGCGGTGCCGATCAGACGGGCTCCTGGCTGTTTACCATTCTTCCCTGGATTGAACTTGATTCTGTCCAGAATAACTATGCTCAGGATGCGACGGTGCGGCTGTTTCGTTGCCCCAGCCGACCAGCGATCGAGGCCTACATACCTGTCGATGAGGATATCAAAGGACAGTATCAGGCAGGTGGGTTGAAATGGTACCCCACCGATTATGCGGGCAACCACTTTATTCTTGCCCCACGGCCCAAGACTGTGCCAATGGCAGCGTTATTGAAAGGCAATTCAAACATGTTACTGGTGGGGGAAAAAGCAATAGACCCACTGCTGCGGAAATATCAATCGTGGTTCTGGGACGAACCTTACTTTCTGGGTGGGTCGCACGGCACCACCCGCATGGGGGCCCGCTTAATTCCGGATGCCCCCGAATCGCGATTTAAGCATAACTGGGGCTCTGCCCACCAAAGCGGGGTGCAGTTTGTCTATGCGGATGGCAGCGTTCGCCACCACAGTTATGACACGAATCGGTTGGTAATCCTGGCCGCACTCTTTCTGGATGAACGAACTTTTGAGGAGGGTTTGTAATGTTGAAAATGAGAAAAATGTTGGGTATGGCAGCACTAGCTGTCTGCTTTACAGCAATGGCCTGGGGGCAGATTGAGGAGCCAGAACCGCCCACCACTAAATCACTGCCCCCTGTAGAGTTTAACGATTGCTTCGACGAGAATGGTGTGCCTACAAGCCAAATCGTTGGAGATCCTGCGAAATACTGTAACCCTAGTGTGCTATGCTGGGGTGATTGGGGCTGTATTACAAGTTTACAAGGAGGGTGCGAAGGCGTTTGTTCAGATTTCTGGTCTAACCAAAACAACTGCCCTTACCAAAAAGTTCATTGGAACAGTTACATTGGCGAGTCATGTGTCAACATTGATCCTGCACATCCAGACAATGGACCTTGTTACACTTGCCCAAACCCTGGCGAGCGCTTTCTGTGTGCAAAGGTACTAAGATACGGCTGGCAAGCAGCTGGTTGGTGTGGAAATTCTAGTTCAGCATGTATCAACTGGTTTTACTCTAATACACATTGCAGAAACAGGATGCTATAGAATCCTTTTTGATTTTGTTTGCTAGCCCTTGCACAAATGGTTGATTTCATGATTAAATACATTTTAATAATATGTTGCTGCTTCAAATTATGTAGTGCTACACACTCTAATGATGCACTTTTTTTAGCAGATGCATACGAAGCAAACTTGAACAAACTGATATTTGTTGCAAAATATACTGTGAGAGAAGTAGAAGTAGAAAAACTTGACGATCTAAACCTGAACAAGTTGATAATGAACAAGCACATCCTTACTTTTGCATACCTTCGGGATCAATCGAAAGAACGAATAAACCAACTTTGTCCCAAAGAACATCATCATCCAAAAGAACATTGTGAACCTGTCCAAGGTTTTTTTGATCAGGAGTATTTTTTTCGCTATTCTCAACGCTTAGGCATGGTAAACATGAACAAAGATGTTGCAGATCCAAGGATCTATGGGTCATGGGGCACACCTTTAGGTATTCCCTGTCATCGTGTTCTAGTTGCAATGCTTAGAAATCAAGGGCCAATACCTCTGAAAATATCCAATATTAAAACCCAAGGAAACTTAATCTCATGCCACATTTCTTCTGAACGACCAAACAAATTTGAATTAATTGAGGTTACGATTGACACGCTGAAAGGTTATCTTCCAGTAACAGTAAAATTTTATCAGGGCGAACGGCCAGTAGACGTGATCAATGATCAGTACAGGCAAGTAGAACTCCATGATATTATTCAGACCCCTGAAGGTGCCTTTCTTCCAAAACGATTAATCAGTTATCCGTCAAGGCGGCCAACCCGAATGACAATCGTGGAGTTTACGGAATTAGAACTCAAAACACCGGATCCTTCCGCATTCACGATGTTTTTGCCTAAAGGCACTGAAGTAGTGGGCGGCCCGGTGCCTAGTGGGGGATTCACGATGAAGGAAGACAAATTGATCAATATCACTGATCTTCCCCGGATCGCAGAAACAATCGACAAAGTTGGTAAGCGTGTAAAGCAACGAGAACAAGAGCGGCGTGATATGGGCTATGCGCCGGATTTACCCAAACCGGAGCCGAAAAGCAGGCGCTGGTATTACATCGTAGGTGGGGCCGTGCTAGTGCTCCTAATTACCGTGTGGTACCTTCGTTGGCGGCGAAATCGGGCCATCGCCACTCCTTCCTGATCCACTCTTGAATCAACATACTATCTTATTTTCTCTCCAGACATGAGTACGACAACTATGACAATTCTGCCCAGAGCTGGCTTCTTTCTCTTACTTTTTTGTGTTGGCTGTGGACCAGCAACAAACTCTGTTAGCGAATCACCCGCTGTGGATTCTGCCAGCCCAGCGCCAGAAGTGGTGCTGCTTTCTCACGCCCAATGTAAGCGGTTTGTTGGTTATCTGCCTGCGAATACCCAACGCCAGCTTGATGATGAAATCCGCGTTCGGAATGATACCACGGAACCGATTGTGCTGGTAAAAGCAAACCGATCCTGCACCTGTTCTGTGGTTGATTTTCAACCTGTGACCGTTGCCCCAGGAGAGGAAATTTCCATTAAGACACGCACATCGCTGCCTGCACGCAGTGGGCCGTGGAATTATTCAGTTAGTCTGGTGCGGGCCGACAAAATGGAATGCCAGATTGTCAGCCACGCTTATATCTACCAGCCATTCGAAGCCGACCAGCAATCACTCAACTTTTCGGATTTGAAGAAAGGCGAAACACGAGACGTTGCTGCCAAGTTTATCCTGCATCGATTGGCCAGCGAACCCGCACAGATGCCACAGTTTCGCGTGGCAAACCAGCACGCCAAAATTTTGAGTTCCAGCAGCCAGCAGGAAAAAGTGGGCCCCCTGGTGCGGGAAGTTCACACGGTAACACTGGCCCTGACAGCAGGTGAAGAGCGCAGCACCTATCAGGATACGGTGATTGCTAAATTGCCCCATCTGGATCTGGAAGTGATGCAACTGGTTACGTGGGGGCGGGAAACCACTTTTCAGCTCAGCCCGGCGCGGGCGTTTTTCAGCATCAGCAAACAACAGCAGCAACCACAGAAAGTGGTGGTGCTGATCAGCAGTAAATCACCCATGAAACTGCAACTGCCCACGCAAACGGAGCTGCCATCTGGAGTGCAGGTGCAGATCACCCCTTCTGGCGAAACGAAAGCCCTGGTGACCGTGACTGTGGATCCCACCAGGTTGAAGGACAAATCGCTGCGGGAAGAAGTTCTTCTGACGACCGATGTGGCCACCGAACCTCAATTACCGTTGCCTATCACCATTTTTCTGCCAGAATCATTGGTGTCTTCACCAACAGGGGAATAATGGTGCGCGCCTTTCCGCTGGGCAATTTTCTGCTGGGCAGCATGCTGATTTTTGGCTGTTCTGTCTATACTTTTCAACTCATCAACCGTTCAGAAAAGAGCCCCAACTGGTATCTACCACCGTTCGATGGGAAGGCAAAATCTTTTTCCCTGAGCCATCTGGGTGGGGAAAACTTCAAAATCGCCAATCGAGTGATGGATGGGCGTGGCTATTCCGACCCCTACCCGACAGAAAATATGCCCACTGCCTGGATGCCGCCTGTTTACCCGGCGGTCTGCATGGTGCTGATCGCCATTCATGGCAAAAACCCTTACCTGATTGGCCAAACCATGGCAATGGTTCAGGTGGCCTGCCTGATTTTTCAATGGTTTTGTGTGGTGGCGTTGTGTCGCCCCCAGCGAATATTTTCACAATTATTGTTACTACTAACATTGACAGGTTTTCTGCTCAGTCATTTTTCCTACCTGTTCCTGATGACGCACGACTACATGACAGCGTGCGTGGGTCTGGCAGTGTTATTGTGGGCCGCACCATTACGATTTGAGGCACCTACGCGTCGACAGTGGTGTCTGTGGGGCTTCGCAGGGGGTTTTGCCAGTTTGTGTGCACCTGTGCTGGCAGGAGCCTGGTTTCTCATTAGTATGTGGTGCGTGCGTGCCAACGGCAAACGGGTATTGCTGGCCGCACTGGTTGCTGGCGTGGTACTGGCACCGTGGACCATTCGCAACGCGGTAATGCTGCATGGTTTTGTGTTTGTGAAGTCGAATGCAGGTTACGAACTGTATCAATCGCTGAAATATTCCCCCAATGGCTTGTTGACTCCCGAAACGTTGCACAAGCACCCAGGTGGGGACGGACACAACGAATTTCTGGAATATCAGCAACTTGGGGAAGTGAAATACAATTCGAAAAAGATGGGGCAGGCACTGGAAATCATTCGGAACGATCCTGCACACTATGCCACGCAGACATGGAATCGCCTGGTTGCGGTAGTGTGGCACGAGGAATTTTTCATTATTAAGCCCACGCTGGAGACATTGAAGGCCACCAATCGTGCTTGGTATCTATTATGTGGACTATCGTTTGTTTATTTGATTATCCTGTGGGTCGTACGGGGGATATCCCCACCTGCCAAAGTGGCAGTTCTGGCGTTCTGGGGTGCCGCACTGCCGTATATTCTCATTAGTTTTTACGACCGATACGAAGTCCCGCTGGGCATTGCCAAATTCTTGTTGGTGTACTTCACAGCCACCGAAACGGGGAAATTGTTTTGCAGGAAGAAAGTGCCTTATTGAGCATTATATCGCAATCTACTGATATAACGCTCAAGCAATATAACAATCGGCTTATTTCTGTTAGTTCAGTGCGTCGACAAAGTAAATCTGGTAATCGGTACCATCATCACCCGGGTTCGCCAGAATATTCAGAATACTGTTCGGTGCGGGTGTGCCACCGAGGCTACCCGGAATGCCATCTTCGGTGCTGGTCTGGAAGGCATCTGGCACCACGGCGGCAACATCGTATTCGCCGGGCCACAAATTCACAAACTGGTAGGTGCCATCATCGACGGTCACTTCTGTGCGATTCACTGCCCGCCCAAGGATGTCGACACCGGTAATGTCCACTTCGACCAGTGGGAACTCTTCACCTGGATCGTAAGTGCTGTTGCGGAAGCCATTTCCGTCGAATTGGTCAATGAAAACCAGCCCACTGATGTTGGCATATTCCGGGATATCGAAGGCAAAGGTGCTGGTGCAATTGTGAAGCTGGCCATTCCCCACGTAATTGCGGGCAACCATCGTGCCGTGCATCTGCCCGTTATCAAACCGAACATCGGTGCGTGGGGCTAAAATGCTCCCCTGCCAGTCCACCGCCGACATATCCAGCGTTTCGGCACTGCAGAAGTTCCACAAAATATCGTCGCAATCGGCCCCACGGAAATGCAGGCCCAGATTGTGAATGTCGACATCCAGCCCACGCACATTGATCAGCACGTCGGAGCCAGGTGGGACCAGCAGAATAATGCTGTGGGCGGTTTCCAACTGGCTGGCATGCACTTCAAAAATGTTGATCGTGGGATGATTACCTGCCAGCGTCAGCACCCGGCGGGTAAATCGGGTGGTGCCGTTGGGGGTTTCTGCACAGAAAATGTCGGAAGTCTGCTCCAGTTCGGCCTGAGCTGCTGCAAAATCCACCACGCCAGCTTCCTGCCGCACGGTGCCATTGGGCACGCCAATGCTGTTCAGCGATGCTGCCCCACCATAAACGATGTTGCCATTGAACACCTGCCCGTTGTTGAAGGTGAGGTTGCCTTCCACAATCAGGTCATCGCGGGTGCCGTTGGAATTGGTGAGTTCATGCCCCAGGCCATAGTTGTTGATGTTGGCATTCTGCCCCACCGCAACCCGACCACCAATATCGCTGTTGTAAACATTAATGCTTTCCAACGCAAACAGGTTAAAGTCCGTGGCAACGCCCAAACCATAAATGGTGGGGTTATCACGTGCTTCCAATTGGTTCAAAGTCAGTGTTGTTGTCCGATCCATCATGGATTTCATCCTTTTCGCTCCATTCTTCAATGTGGGGAACTGTCTTCTGCTAAGTTAGCCATCTTTAGAGTTGCCATCGACCTTTGCCAGGGGCTTCTCAATGAAAACCTGGATTTCAAACTGGTGAATTCGGTGAACTGGGTGGAATAGAAATAGACGTTTCAATTGTGACGATCAGCGAAGAGCAATTAGTGCGAACAATCGAACCGACCCCACCTGGGCTGGTTCGTAATTTGCAAAGATTACAAGGAGGTATGTGAGAATTTTTGATTGCAGCCCAAGGCAATTCAGGAACAGCTGCTTAATTTATGGAAGCAAGATGAAGCGATTGCTGCAAGCATCCCAAGAGAAGTACGCACAAGCAATCGACCCTTGCATAGTGTAATTTGCATTTCAATGAAAACAAACTGGCCCATCAAATTCACCCGAATCTGGAATCAGTATCCTCCCATCTTGTAATTTTGGTTTCGTAACAAGATCTACTTGGTTTAAAAACTCTGTTACCGTGTCGTAAGCCGGATAGGATTCATGAAGTGCATAACCTTCGGTGGCAGTAGTAGCTTCGCGAAGTTTGTTGAGCCAATAGTTAATTTTAAAAGCTTCTAACTCGCGGTCATCCTGTTCTGCAGGAACTGAAATGCCAAGTATCATTCCGCCATCCCCAGTAAAAAAGACCATTCCATGAATGGGATCTCCAGCATTGGTGTTCTGGAAATACATCGCTTGTTTTTCATGGGTGTGTTCTTCAGCATAAGTAAATGCATCAACCGGCTTGGTTAAGATCACACTTGGTACATCTGCGTATTGTGGAAAAGGATAATCAGCAGCAGATGCTTGCCGTTCTGGCAAAAACAGATCGAGAAATTGCAATGCAAACTGAGCACTGCGTTCTGGTGCCAGAACATAAATATCGTTGTATCCGAATCCCATTGCCAACTCGAAATTTTCTATGAATCACACTTAAATATATCTAACAGGTTTCCCGGTTTACCTTTAGTTGCAACGATTGCAGGCCAGTACTGTAAAACAACAATCACATATATGGTACTGGACGGTCACGTGATAGTTCCAGTGCTTCCTTGTGTCTTCATCTGCTTCATCTACCAAAGGCAACCCTGCCCATGGATCATTCAAGACACCTGCCAAGAACTTCATCGCTCTCTTTCTGCTCAGCATTCGGTCCAAGACCGTACCTTCACAGCCGGGATTGGGGCACAAGAACACCTCATGGGCCCAATTATCCACAATGGGCTTACCGCCTAACTGATGATGAAAAAAGCACCTCGGTAGGACTACTGGATGGCCGAAGAATTGTGCCAATTTCTTCCTGTCCGCTACCGAGGGTCGAGGGACCGGCCCATCGTCGTCAGCAGTTCTCCAGCGGGCAATCAGCTCGTGATAAATACGTTGGATCTCATCTGGGATGCCAGTAAAGAACTGTAACCCACGACGCTGAAAGAACTCCGGGTAAGGATCGTAGGGAAACGACAATCCTTCGTTTTGAATGCTTGAATGTATTTCGATTTGATCCTCTTGAACTACCTGATAAGCGATTTCGCTTACACAACCCCAGCAGAAGTAAAGAGGGAGGCGTTTAAGCTTGCCAAACTTGTTTCTTGGGAAACGAGGGTCTTTGCAATTAATATCCCACAGCAGAAGCAAAGGAATCTTGCAGTTGGGGCAACGTGCACCTGCATGATATGGTTTACCACCCGCCCAATGGTCGCAATCGGAATTATCTGCCAGCACGACGCGAAATCGAGTTCTTGTAAATGCTCGTGGTTCCATTCTGTTTGCCACATATCAAGGGGTAGCAGAAAATGAATCTTATTGGCAGTGACAGTGCCCAAGACTATTGTATAAATCAATCCACGAAGGCGAATTCGTTGCTTAACAGCAGGATTTGGGCCAGTTGAGTGCGGGGATTGACCGGTGTGGGTTGGGGGCCGGCAACGAAATCATCCTTCGAATCGAACGTTTTTTGCCCTTTTCGGTCACCAATTGAATCTCGCAGGTGCTGGCAAAACTGTCGAACGATTCCTCTGTATTACAATCCGTTTTCGCCATTCAGAAACCGTTCTGAATGACAATTCCAATAGTTGCGACTGATTTCGTACCAGCTATACTTGATGAAATCGGATAAATTTCGGACAGGTAGATGATCGACTGGACTGCCTACCCATACTTCTACACAACTCTCGGTGGGCTCTTATTGGTCCTGTTAGTTGCGTTACTTGCAGGAAAACAGCGAAAAACCATTCTACTCAGTGGTGTAATGGCACTCACTCTGGCTCCATGGGCAATAGCACATGAAGAAGTGTACTGGACACCGAAGAGGGTAATTCCCTGGATACCTGGAATTGAAGATTTTCTGTTTACTTTTGTCATTGGTGCCCTCAGTTGGGCAATCGCAGCAATTCCGTGTTGGAAAACTGCTAAGCCACATCTTTCATTCCGAGGCAATACAGGACGTTTTATTTTTGTATATCTGATTGCCAGCATTCTGTTGCTGGTTTTGTTGGCAGTAGGTATCGATATCATGAGTGCGAACGTGTTGTTGCACTTGATCATATTGCTGGGACTATTGCTTATCCGCTCAGACCTATGGAAAGTTGCGGTTTCAGGTGCCGTAGGATTCGCGCTGATCTACACGGCTTTGCTTCTGATTGAATTAATAATCTGGCCAGATTTTATTCATGCATGGAAGCCAAACTCCTTTTGGGCTGCTAGTGCTGCTGGAATTCCGCTCGGTGAAATCATCTGGTCTGCGACTGCAGGTGCAGCATGGCCACTGGTTGTCGCCTATACTTTGATCGTCAAACGAGTCTCGGAGGTTCCACACGCGTGATTTTCCCCACGGAACCCATACTGGCAGTCAGTGTCATCCTTTCCCTGCCAGTTCTGTTCGCACTCTGGACATACCGGAAAGACCCCAGCAAGCTGGGACTGCGAATTGCTGTTCATGCAGGCACGTTACTTGCGGCTACCGTAACGCACCTGTTACTTGCCAAGACATGGCAGGTTTCAGCTGTATTATGGTCTGCACTTATCTTGTTTGTTGGTGGTTGGCTGATTGAGTTTGTGGGAGAGAGAACAGGCTTTCCTTTTGGTAGATATCGATATGGGACTTATTTGTATCCAAGGTTATTCGGTGTGCCACTTGCGGTGCCAGTTGGTTATATGGTAGTCCTGCCAACAGTGTGGGGTGTAGCGGACCAGCTCACGCGAGGAAGCAGAGGGTTCGATTTTATCTGTTTCGCGGCACTCGCTGCCACGCTCTGGGATCTCATCCTTGATCCGTTGTTCGTGCACTGGAAAGCATGGTCATGGGAAAAGGCAGGTGGCTATTTCGGTATCCCTTGGTCAAACTTTTTCGGATGGTTTATCGTTACAGCCACAATGTCGTTGATAGTGAACCCGGGTCCGCTGAATACCAATCCACTGATCAGAGTATTCACGAGTTCCTGCATTATCGGGATAGCGACATTGTTACTCCACTTGCCCTCTCAACGACCAGGAATTGTTGCTACCTTGACCGTGGGAGTCCTGTTGGTGTTGATGGCTAGATGAAGTAGCATTCAGTCATTCGCACCTTCCTGAAAAGCCTCATGCCCGCGCACCCAGGAATCCTGGACAGTAGGGCATGAAGTAGCTAAGGTTTATTCCGTTTCATCATTCTGCACAACAAAATGTTTGTTGATTCAAATTGAATAAAAACGATCGAATAGTACTCAAACAGCGTCAATCCACGAAGGCGAATTCGTTGCTTAACAGCAGGATCTGGGCCAGTTGAGTGCGGGGATTGACTGGTGTGGGTGGGGGGCCGGCAACGAATTCATCTTTCGAATCGAACGTTTTTCTGCCCTTTTCGGTCACCAATTGAATCTCGTAAGTGCTGGCAAAACTGTCGAACGATACTTCTTTGCGGCAATCCACCACAAAATCGATTGTTTCTCCTTTGGCAACCGTAAGTTCTTTCACCGTAAGCGTTTGCTGGCTGTTGTGGACAGTCCAGTCACCCAAAACGCCGTGCTGCGAACTGACAAATCGGCCACGCACCCCGTCACCCTGAGCATTACGGTGGGTGAACTGGCCAGTAATCGTCAATTTACCATCCTCGGGTGCGGTCCAGCGTCGAATGACGGTAAAGTCCGGATTGCTGCCCGCGTGTCCCCCCTGTGCATTCAGCGTCGCCCAGCCCAGCTTACTATCCGGCAACGTGGCCCCGCCCTGCCAGGCACTTCCCGTCTGATGTGGGAAGCTGGTAAAACGCGAGACCCGCTGTGTCTTTTCATCCAGATTGCCGTAACCGTAGGTCCATTCAGTACTTGCGCTCACCGTGGGCCCTTGCAGAAACTGCGTTGCCAGTTGCAATTCCGCAGCACTGGGGGCACGCTGCAGGATTCGATGGTACAGTTGCGTTGCCTGTTCTGTGGGAGAATTCCCAAGTGGCATGCTGGCAATGGCCTGGGCCTGTTGCAGTACAAAGGGGTTGTTCAGCAGGTAAAGTGCCTGTTGTGGCACAGTGGTCTGGAAGCGTTGTGGGGCGTGGGTGTCCGGCAAAGCGAAATCGAACGAGCGGAAGGTGCCGGGCAGATTCTGCCGATCGACAAAGCCATACAACGCTCGTCTTTTGGTAAACGGTTCTTTGAACAGATCTTCCGAACGCCCACCGATTTCATGTTGCAGTTGCCCGGCTGTTTGCAGCAGATTATCGCGTAACTCCTCAAAGGTAAAGCGTTTGCGATTCATCCGACCAAGCAGGCGATTTTCCGCATCGTCGCGGGCCATCCATGGTTCGACCGTGCTTGATTGGCGATAGGTGGCCGACAGCACGATTCGCTGGTGCAGTTTTTTGATACTCCATCCATCCTTCATGAACTGCCCCGCCAGCCAATCCAGCAATTCCGGGTGCGTCGGTGGCTCGCCCCGAGTGCCAAAATCACTGGGAGTTCGCACCAGTGCCTGACCAAACAGGTGGCCCCACACACGGTTTACCATCACACGGGCGGTTAGTGGGTTGTTGGGGTCGGCAATCGCTTTTGCCATTTCCAGACGGCCCGAACCTTGTGTAAACGGCTTGCGTTGGTCACCCGCAACCACTTCGAGGTATTGACGTGGGACCGATGGCCCACGATTGCCTGGATTGCCACGAACAAACACTACAGGCTGCATCGGACGTGGGGCATCATTCAGCACCATTGCCCGTGGTGGTGCGGCAGGAGATTTCGCCTGCCATTCATCCACTTTGCGGCGAAATTCCCGCAGGCGATTTCGTTCTGGAACCGCAACAAAGCGTTCCCAAGTCTTATCATCCAGATTCAGCGGACCCGCTTCGGCAAGAATCGCACCAATTGCTTTCGTTGCTTCGGCTTTCTGCTGAAAAGCCTGGGTAAGGAAATCGGCGTAAGCTTTTGTCACATCGTCACTTGTGGCAATTTTGCGATTTTCGAACGCCCCACGGACAGTGGGATGGATCGTTTTGCCTGCAAGCACTTTCTGAATCGCACTTGGTGCCTCTTTCGCGAATTCGGTATCGTTGATCGACCAGATTGCCGCCAACACACCAAATATGGGGTCTTCCGTCTTCAGCCGGGGCTTCAAAAAGGTCACCCAAGCCTCAAACATGCGAATGTTTAACTTTTTCTCATTAGCAATCAGCCCCACAGCGGCAGTGGGTAATTTTCGGGCCTTGTACGCACCCTGCAGGTAGTTTGCCAGATTGTTTGCATCCCGCCACTCGGCCAGATATTTCGTTGTCAGGGTGGTGAAATAGTCGTTCGCTACCTGTTGACGGTTGGTCAATTCCTGCTGAAACTCTTTGTAGCCAGGCATCTGTTCCGGCTTCATCAGCAAAGGCAAATCTTTCGGTTCGGTGGACGAGGCAAACACCCCATAGAGCGAATAGTAATCCTTAATTGGAATCGGATCGAACTTGTGGTCGTGGCACCGTGCACAACTGACCGTTAACCCCTGAAAGGTGCGGAACGTGGTATCCAGGCGGTCATCAATAATATCGTGGGTGTTATTGAGGAATCGCCGACCCACGGTTAAAAAACCCATTGCTGCCAGCGGTGCGGGTGAATCTCCTGGTTTTACCACCTGATCCGCAGCCAATTGCAATATTACCAAATCGCTATATGGCAGATCGGCATTAAACGCATTGATCAGCCACTCGCGGTAGGTATAGGCATAGGGATAGTTACGATCTTCCTGAAAAACATACCCCTTGGTATCTGCATAGCGTGCCAGGTCCATCCAGTGGCGTGCCTGTTGCTCTCCATAACGTGGGGAGGCCAGCAGATCCTTCACAATTTGCTCATATTTTGCATCATTAAAGTTTGTTAATGCTTCTGTCAACTGCTCTGCGGTGGGGTAAAGTCCCGTCAAATCACGGTAAACCCGACGCACCAGCGTGCGGGGATCGGCCTGTGGATTCAGCGTATGTCCGGTTGCAGTGAGCTTTTGCAGTACAAACTGGTCGATTTCATTGCGAACGGTGCCCTTCACCACAGGTGGCGCGGTACTCTTGATTGGCTGAAAAGCCCAATGCGCATCATTCGGATCTTTTGCAACTCGAGTTGCTGGAAAGGGTGCTCCCGCATCGATCCATTGGGTGAAATTGGCAATCACTGCATCGGGAAGTTTCTTTTTGGGAGGCATCTTCACCAGATCATTGTGCTGTAAAGCCTTTAACAGCAGGCTGTTACGCGGATTTTTCAGGTCAATAATCGGAATGCCATCAATACCGTGATAGAAACTTTTCGCGTTGTCCAGTCGCACACTGCCAGATTGTTTCTTGTCTCCGTGGCACGAAAAACATTGCTCGAACAGCACCGGACGGATCGATTTTTCGAAGAATTCCAACTGTTCCGCAGTAGGTTCTTTGGGAACAACTTGCGAAAACAAGGTGATGGGAAAGAGCAGGCAGGACAGCAAACCAAAACGCATTGCATCAACCAGGTAGGAACACTTGACGTTACGTAATTATTTTAGCCCACAGTGGGGTGCTGGGATAGGCGAAATCCCGCGGAAATGCCTAAATGAGTAAAATCTGAAAATTGGATGAGAATAATGAAAAACACCACGGTGGTTACTTTTCCGTTTGATTGCTTTGGGGGTGCGGGCACCAGCGAAGGTGCCATCCTGATGGAAGAAGTAATCGATGAAATCCTGGAAGATGCCGCCACCGAGAAGCGGAAGGCACGTTCGAGGGTGTTTGCTGGCAAAATACACACGCACTCGTGCGACTTTTCGACATTAGAAAAAATTCAGAATTGGGAAGCCACCGCACATCAGGTGCTGCAAAAGCTGCTGGGGAAAGAGTTCATCCTCTGGTGCGGAGGCAACCACCTGTCTGTCAAACCGGTGTACGAGCATTTACCTGCCGATACACTGGTCATTCAATTTGATGCCCACCTGGATGTCTACCACCTGCATGAGGTGGAAAAGAGCCTCAGTCATGGCAATTTTCTCATACATCTGGGCGAAAAGCTGCCGCCGATCGTGCAGATTGGTCACCGTGATCTGTTTTTGCCGCAAAAGCATATCAGCAAATACTTTACGACAACTTTTTCATCGCTTGAATGGTCAAAAGACCCCCACGGCAGGCTGGCAGAAATGGCCACATTGGTGGAAAAGTACTCCCACATCTGGCTGGATATCGATTGTGATGTGTTTGATCCGGTCTATTTTCCTGCAACGGGCCACCATCTTCCGCTGGGCCTGTCCCCACGCGAGGTGGTATCGGCCATTGACGCACTTTGGTCGGAAAAGGTGTTGGGGGTATCATTTTCGGAGTTTTTGCCCACCCGCGATGTTCAGGACACCAGCCTCACCACCCTCGGCTGGGTACTCGAATGGCTGTTATTAAAGATTCATGAAGTGTGATTCCCTCTTTTCGCTGGGTTTTCTTGCCTGATTGTGGCAGAATGAAGCCACGTTCCGTGGTGGAAAACAGGGTTGGAATGAAATGAACTTTGTTCGCAGTTGTATTATTGGGAAAATCAGCCCGTTCGTATTGGTTGCTATGCTGCTCATCGGCCTGGTGGGCAGCCCCGCACCGATCTGGGGGAAAGACAATGTGGTACAACTCAAGTACTTTGAAGAAAAGGTGCGGCCATTACTGGTAAAGCACTGCTACCGATGCCATAACGAGGATATTTCGGAGGGAAATCTGCGGCTGGATACAAAAAACGGTTGGGAACGTGGGGGCGAGCGTGGGCCTGCAATTGTACCCAGCGATCCTGCTGCCAGTCTGTTGATTCGCGTGGTATCGCGACGCGATGACAAATTGAAAATGCCACCCAAAGACAGTGCCAAATTAAGTAATGCCGAAATAGACGTGTTAACCACCTGGATCCGGCAGGGTGCGTTCGATCCCCGCGTGGGGGTGCAGATTGTCACCGATATTGAAAAAGTTGCTGCGAAGCATTGGGCTTTTCAGCCGATCAATCCGCCAAAGGTACCTGCAAAAGGTCATCCGATTGATGCCTTGATTGACGCTCGATTGCAGGAACAGCAGATCGTGCCCACGGAACCTGCAGATATGCCCACCCTGGTTCGGCGGGCAACGTATGATCTCATCGGCCTGCCACCGACGGAACAGCAGTTAGCTACCCCACGCGAGAAGTTTCTGGATCTGGTGCGGGAGTTGCTGGCTTCGCCACGCCACGGCGAACGTTGGGCCAGACATTGGCTGGATGTGGCACGTTATTCCGATGCGAAAGACGGTGTGCTGATGTATGGCAGCGCTCGTATTCGTCCATTTGCCTATACATATCGAGATTATGTCATCCGGGCCTTCAACGACGACAAGCCGTTCGATCGCTTTATTCGCGAGCAATTGGCTGCCGATCAACTGGGCTTGCCGGAAGATTCACCCGACCTGGCAGCGATGGGCTTTCTGACCCTGGGCCGCATGTTTGACAGCAATCGACATGATGTCATTGATGATCAGATTGATGTGGTGGGGCGAGGCTTCCTGGGTCTGACGGTTAGTTGTGCCCGCTGCCACGATCACAAGTACGATCCGATTCCCACTGCGGATTATTATTCCCTGCATGGTGTATTTGCCAACAGTATCGAACCGGATGATCGCCCACGGATTGGGCCAATTACTGATGCAGGCAAACCTTTTGAACAGGAGTTTGCTGCCAAGCGGAAAGAAATTCACCTGAAGCAGCAGGAACACTATCAGGCCACATTGAAAACTGCACGAGACCGCACACCAGACTATCTGGTCCATGTGGCAACCACCGAGCCGGATAATACAGAAACGACGATCTTTTTTCTGTCGCTGACACCTGATCAGCTTCGCCCACAGATTACCAAACGTTGGCGACAACTCATTGCACGAAGAGCTTTCCCGGAAGATCCCATTTTTGGACCCTGGCACGACCTGATGCGGGATTTTCGCCTGCAACCAAAGCAGTGGCAGGAACGTGGGATTGATCAGCGGGTGATTGATGGTCTCGTTGCGGCCAAACCAGGTACCCAGGCCGAAGTAGCCAGTGCATACGGCAAAATCATTCTGGCTGCTTACAACCAGAAGATGGGTGAAAACGACCCGCTGGCACGATTACTGATTTCCCGCGATGGGCCAGTCTGGTTTCCTGCCCGTGATGTTGGATTCTACCTTTCCCGTCAGCCCGCAGATGCCTACCGTGGCCTGGTGGGGCAATTGGATGCCATCGCCGTCAAGCATGCCAACGCACCCGCAAGGGCAATGATTCTGCAGGATGCAGAATTTCTGTACGACCCTGTCATTTTCCAGCGTGGGGACCCAAACGCCCGCGGCAACCCAGTGCCACGCCAATTTCTGAAAATTCTCTCATCAGGTGATCGCACCCCATTCCCGAATGGCAGTGGCAGGCGGGATCTGGCGGAAGCGATTGCCTCTCCCACCAACCCACTGACTGCTCGCGTGTGGGTAAATCGGGTCTGGCAGCACCACTTTGGCGAGCCTCTGGTGGAAAACCCCAGTGACTTTGGCCTGCAATCTGCCAAACCAGTGCAGATGGATCTGCTGGATTATCTGGCCGACTTTTTCATTCGTAGTGGCTGGAAAACCAAACCACTTCACGAGCTGATCATGACATCGCGTGCGTATCAACGGTCTTCCATTCTGCCAGAAACAATGCAAATGGCGAATCAACGGCGAAAAGACCCCACCAATCGCTATTTGTGGTACGGAAATCGTCGTCGGCTTGACCTGGAACAGATGCGTGATGCTTTGCTACTGGTGGCAGGGCAACTGGATGAAACGATGTATGGCCGGCCCGTGTTAATTAATAATCCCACAACATTTCGCCGTACAATCTATTGCTTTGTTGAACGTCAGAATATCCCCGCCGTGGTCCAGACATTCGATTTTGCCAATCCCGATACCAGCACCGCAAGACGCTCGCAAACTACGGTGCCACAACAGGCTCTGTTTGCACTGAATTCACCGATGGTGCTGGCACTCACAATTTCTGTTGCCAAACGGATCGGACCGGGCGAACCTGCCCAGCAAGTGGAGAAATTGTTCCAGTTGATTTATGGCCGCAAGCCGACAGCCCCTGAATTGCAGGATTGCACTGAATTTCTCAAGGCAGGCAAACTGGAACAACTGGCCCAGGTGCTGCTGATGAGCAACGAATTCATGTTTGTAGATTGAAGCCCGGGAGTAAATCATGTTTCAAAACGATCCGATAACACGGCGTGACCTGTTGGCAACGGTGGGGACTGGCCTGGGCTTGCTGGCACTGCCCACATTGCTGCAGGCAGATCCACTTTCTGCCGGAAGCAATCCGCTGGCACCACGGAAACCACCTTTTGCAGCGAAAGCGAAGCATATTATCCACATCTACCTGAACGGCGGGCCTTCGCAGGTAGATACGTGGGATTACAAACCACAACTACAGAAATTCGCGGGCAAAACCCTGCCCGTTCGAAATCTTGCCACGGAGCGGGAAACTGGTGTCGCCTTACCCACACCATTCAAATTCCAGCAGTATGGCAAAAGTGGGCTGTGGTGCAGCGAAATCTTTCAAAAAACTGCCAGCCAGCATGCGGATAAACTGTGCATCATTAAATCGATGTATGCCAACACACCCAACCACGAACAGAGCATGCGGTTGATGAACACCGGTGACGAACGACTGTCTCGCCCCAGTTATGGATCGTGGCTGCTGTACGGTCTGGGGTGCGAAAACCAGAATCTGCCTGGCTTTATCACCATGTGCCCCGGCTTGCCCGTTGCCGACTCTTCCAACTGGCGATCAGCTTTTCTACCTGGAATTTTTCAGGGAACTTATCTGGATACTCGCAAAAAAGAGGCGAAAGACCTCATCGCCAACATTGCCAACCCGAAAACAACCCCCACCGATCAGCGTCGGCAATTGGATCTGCTCAGCAGGCTGAACAAAAACCATCAGGCCCCACGTGCAGATGATCCGAATCTGGAAGCACGGATTCAATCGTTCGAACTGGCCTTCCGAATGCAGACAGAAGCTACAGAAGCATTTGATATTTCCAAAGAAACCCAACAGACGCTGGATTTGTACGGGGCCAACAAAGTACATGGCAGACAATTATTGATTGCCCGTCGCCTGATCGAGCGTGGGGTGCGGGTGGTGCAGTGTTACCACGGGGATGTGCAGCCCTGGGATTCCCACGGAAATATTGCCGGTGAGCATCGTCGCCTGGGTGGGGAATGCGATGGCCCGATTGCCGCACTGCTGACCGATCTGGACAAACGTGGTTTGCTGGATGAAACGCTGGTTATTTGTGGGGGCGAATTCGGCCGCACACCAGCAGTGGAAATTCCGATCGGTGGGGGTAATCCCACTGGTCGCGATCACAACCACCACGGCTTTACGATCTGGTTAGCGGGTGGGGGTGTCAAAGCGGGCTTCAGCTACGGTGCCACCGACGAATTTGGTTATCTGGCAGTTGAAAATCGCGTTCATGTACACGATCTTCATGCTACTTTGCTGCATCTGATGGGGTTTGATCACCGCAAGCTGACGTATCGTCATGCTGGGCTGGACTTCCGTCTGACAGGCCTCGAAGAAGCCCACGTGGTGAAAGAAATTATTGGTTGATTTTGACTGGTATCAGAAAAAGTAATCACGAAGCTGCTGCAGTCAGCACAGATGACTTACTTTTTGGGAATTGTCTGCCATGGTGCGTCGGGCGTGGTCCAGCGAACCAGATACAAAATCTGTCCTGCGTGATAGGCAGCGTGAGACAAGGCACGTAGCATCGCACCGTGAACGGTATATGCTTCCCCCCGAATTGTGACCGTTTCGCCCAGTTGTTGATCTGACAGGCTGGCTAATGTTGCATCCAGAATGCCCCACCCAATCTTCCAACGATCCAGAATGGTTTCCCGCGTATCCGTGGGAGCGTTTTCAAACTCTCCATCGCGGTTACGGTCTGGTTTTTCGCCATCGGTGGTCAAAAAATCGGTCCAGCGAGATTTTAAGTTACCCGCCATATGCTTGATGATAATCGCAATCGAATTGAGTGGCTCCTGCGGGGTTCGAAAAAACGCCTCATCAGAAATACCTGCAATTGCTTTTTCGATTTGCCGACGGACATGCAGAAATTCCTGCTGAATCGCTGCCACAACAATATTATTCATGTGAAGCTCCTTTCATGCGGTGCGTTGTGTTCCCCGAAGTTCATTCTGCGAAATTACACTTACCGTAACAACACAATCAGCCCCGCGATACCTGTAGCCAGCAGTAACAGCAGAAAAAGAATGGCAGGAATCAACACGACTGGTGAAAACAGGATCCGGTCTCGTTTCGGCTCCGTTTCATCCTGGGGTTCATCAGGAGCCCCTTCCGATGGTTTTACCTTCCGTTGAGAGGCGTCTGAACCATCATCGGCCTTTTTCTGATCTTCTGCCGAAGGGACAGAAGGCAAAGGTGGTTGTTCGGCGGTTTCTTTTGCTTTTTTGCTGTGCTTTTTCTGCTTCGCTTCAAAAATGGAAACGGGAATCGATTCAAAAAAGTTGTTCGATTCTTTCGGTTTCGAATCCAAATCCAGAACAATTTCTTCTGTGGGATTCGCATCGGCCTCCACATCCATGGGGCGGGCAGTGGTGGCGTTACCCCACCGTGCCAGTGCTTCGCGGGCAATGATTGCCGTCTGCAATCGACCTTCTGGCACTTTGTGCATGATTTTTTCCACCAACTTGGCAAATTCCACAGGCACCGTGGGATTCAGGTCGGTAATCAGTGGCGGATATTCGTTGAGATGTTTTTTCATTTTCTCAACAGAAGTCCCACCTGGAAACGGTGGGTGGCCTGTCAGCGTGTAGTACAGTGTGCATCCCAGTGCGTACAGATCAGCCCGCCCATCAACACCAGTGGGAGTGCCAATCTGCTCCGGTGCAATAAAATCCATCGTGCCAACAACGTACCCTTCCCCACCCACAATGGTTTTATCGTCGGGAAGTTCCTCATTTTCCATCATCGCCAAACCCAGATCGAGGATTTTGGCGTGCAGATTCGGCGTTACCATGATGTTGGACGGCTTAATGTCGCGGTGAATTAGTCCTCGTTCGTGGGCATGGTTCAGACCATCAGCAACTTCAGCAAAAAACCGGGCAGCATCAGCAATTGGCAGCGGGCCATTGGTGGTAATGACATCTTTCAGCGTTTTTCCACGCACATATTGCATCGCAATATAGTGAACGTTCTGGATTGCTCCCGCCTCATACATTCTGGTCAGGTGGGGGTGATTCACCTGTTTGTTGAGGTTGATTTCACGCAAAAAACGAGCAAGCGCCCGATCTTCACTGCGTGCTTTTTGTGGGGGCAAAATCTTCAGAGCGACCAGGCCAGAAGCGGGTGCCGTGCGTTTTTCGGGCGATCGGATATCGCGAGCCAGAAATACTGTTCCCATCCCACCTTTGCCCAACGGGGAAAGAAGATGGTAATGCCCCAGCACCAACCCCTGATACGTGCCCTGTTTCAACCGGCTCATCTGATAGTCGGTGAACGCACCCTGCTTCACCAGCCAGTCGGAAAAAGCGTCGAAATCTTTTCGCAGGTTCCCACTTGCCCGGTCGAGCAATGAAGCAAAGTCATCCGCAGAAATCAGGCGACTTTTCTGCACCGTGCTGACAAGCTGCTGTATTTCTGGCGATAACGGCAGTGGCGGAGGTGACATAAAAAGCCGAAAAAGTAGGATCAAAAATACCCCTGTTCATGCCCGATCAGACATGAAGAGGGGGCGCAAGTAACACAATCAATTACAGAAAATTAAGAATAGAACGATACGAATTCTGCGGTGGTCTTAATTTTCACTTTGCTGGCCTGTCCCGCCTGACCGAACGAAACCATCCGGTCTTTGCAAACTTGCTTCATCGCTTCGCGAGCTGGTTTCAGATAATCGCGAGGATCAAACTTTTCTGGTCCTTCTGTCAGCACCTGGCGAATCGCAGCGGTCATCGCCATCCGGTTATCGGTATCCACATTGATTTTTCGCACACCGTTTTTGATGCCCAATTGGATTTCTTCAACGGGCACACCGTAGGTCTGCTTCATCTTGCCACCGAACTTGTTAATCAAATCCTGCAGTTCCTGGGGCACACTGGAAGAACCGTGCATCACCATGTGGCAGTTTGGCAGGCGTTTGTGGATTTCGATAATGCGGTCCATGGCCAGCACCGCACCATCGGGTTTGCGGGTGAACTTGTACGCACCGTGGCTGGTGCCGATGGCCACTGCCAACGCATCCACTTTAGTTTTCCGCACAAAGTCTTCCGCTTCGGCAGGATCAGTCAACAGTTGGGAGTGGTCCAGGGTACCTTCCGCACCGTGGCCGTCTTCCTGTTCACCCTGACCTGATTCCAGAGAACCGAGGCAACCCAGTTCACCTTCCACAGATACCCCCAGTGGGTGGGCCATTTTCACCACTTCCGCAGTAACGGCGACGTTATAGTCGTAATCTGCGGGTGTTTTGCCATCTTCTTTCAACGAACCATCCATCATCACGCTGGTGAAGTTCTGCTCGATCGCACTTTTGCAGGTTGCCACACTGTTACCGTGGTCCTGGTGCATGACGATCGGGATATTGGGGTACAATTCTGCTGCAGCAAGCATCAGGTGACGCAGATAGGCATCCTGTGAATAGGAACGTGCCCCACGGCTGGCCTGAATGATCACTGGTGCGTCAACTTCTTTGGCCGCTTCCATAATTGCCTGAATTTGTTCCATGTTGTTCACATTGAACGCGGCAATCCCATAATCGTTTTCCGCAGCGTGATCCAACAGCAGTCTCAACGGTACCAGTGGCATGTCTCTTCCTCTTATCCTTTTTCAGAAATATCTGTGAACCTTCATTGTAGAAAAATCGGGTGCTGCTGAATACGGTGAAAGCAACATTCTGCGAACGATAAGAATATCGCCTAAGATGCAGATCGTGTGAAGATCATTTCAGATGAAATTGTGGACGGATGCACACAAAGATGAGGACTTCATCATTTACTTCTTTTCGACCACCCAGATATTGCGGTACTGCAACGGGTTCCCGTGGCCCTGCAGCAAAATTGGCCCGGGAGTACCTTCTGGATCGTTTCTGGAACCACCTGTTTTGCCGTTGATTTCCAGTTTATCGTGGATCACTACACCATTGTGCTTGAGAGTCATCACCGCATTCTTCACCTTTTTGCCATTTTCAACCACCGCGTTGGTGAACTCTACATCATAAGTCTGCCACATCAGTGGTGGGGCACACATGTTGACTTTCGGTTCTGCTTTGGTGTAGACACCACCACATTCGTTATTGGCACCATCCAGGCCGAATGAATCCAGAATCTGCACTTCGTAATGGTGTACCTGATAGAAGCCGCTGTTGCCACGACCCTGCCCACGGCCAGATGGTTTGAACGGAAGCATAAACTCAACGTGCATGTGGTAGTTGTTGAATTTCTGTTTGGTCAGAATATCTTTGCCGTCGGTGTTCAGCAATTTCGTTGTTTCATCCAGGCGGCCACCATTCCAGGCATCTTTGCTGGTGCCGTCAAACAGCACTACAGCACCTTCAGGTGCCTTTAACATCAGCGTGTCACTTTTCCGTTCTACTTTCTTTAAGGTCGTTTCTTCTTTACCCATCAGTTTGAAGGACGTGCCATCTGTTGTTGCAGAATAATTCATCTGACCCACCGGTGGGAACTTGCGGGTAGCAGAAAATTGTTCGGCAGGACCAGCCAGATACTTTCGATTACCGGTAGCTGCTGCAAAAGTGGCGGTCTTTTTGTTGTCGTCCAGTTTGCCTGCCAGAATTGATTTGTTTTTGCCATCCCAGCCTGCACCTGGTAAGCCACCTGGGTATACCACTGCCTGAAACATTCCTTTATCCAGTGCAATCACCTGCACACCGATATGGTCTGCAGAATATTCCCCCTGGATCGTAAAATCAACTGGTAAGGCCTTATCCTGTGGGTTAGTCCATACACCGTTGCCCTGGGCATACACAGGTGCTGTCAGCACCACTGCCAGCAGGCAAGTCATCCATTGTTGTTTCATCGTGTTGTTCTCCTGATCCGTGCTGCAAATCAGCCCGGATACCAAATTTTTCGCGGATCGTCCGCGGCACGCACATAACAGAACGCCTCATCTGTCATGCGGAAGAGGTCGTACTTGGGTTGCCAGTTCAACAGGAATCTGGCTTTGGAGTTATCTAACCAAGTAGAATGATAAGGTGTTTTTACTGGCACATCAGGCAGTTGTCGCGTGCGGTGCAGGTAATCGGCCAATTCCTGATAGTCCACTGGCTCGTTCATGCAGATATTGAACGTTTCCCGCCTGGCCCTGGGGTGGGTTAACGCAATCAGCAGGGCATCTACCAGATCATCCACATGCACAAAGTTTCGTTTGACTGCCTGACCGTTTTCATCCTGCATTACCGGTACTGCACCGATCTTTGCATACTCTGTCGCAGCTTCTTTTCCAACCAGGTCGCACCACCTGGGGCCACCAAAGACATCATCACCAAAAGAAAGCTGGTATTTGAAGTCGTCCTTTTCCATAATCCAGGGTGCCCGCAGGCAGCAGCCATCCAGGTTGTACTGAATGCCGTATTGTTCCAGCATTACTTCTTCCAGCACCTTGGAGAGTGCGTAACACCCTGGGTAGGCACTGTGGGGTTGCTGTTCTGTCACTGGCACTGGGTGGGGATAGAAAAAATGACCCATTCCAGCATCGCCACCAATCAGAATGAATCGCTGAAAACCGGGCTGCTGGCGTGCCTTTTCTAGTAACCAGAACATCCCCTTGATTGCCACATCCATGATGTCCTGTGGCGTTTCTTTGCAGGTGGCCATGTGCACCACGTGCGTCACCTGGTGCATCGCCTGAGCCACCAGTCCTTCATCAGCAATCGTCCCACGCACACAGGTAATGCGTGGGTGCTCTGGCAAAGTTCGCTGATGACAAATTGCCACCACCTGCCAACTCTGATAGGCAGGATCGGCAAGAAAACGTTTCAGAAAATGCTGGCCAACTTTACCAGTGGCACCAGTAAGCAGTAATTTGGGAGAGTTCATCTGACACCTGTGAATTAGTTTTTCGGTGTTGTCCGGGGCTGTCTAGCTTTCGACTTCGGCTTGGGAACCACTGGGATTTTGCGAAACCGTTCCAATTCCAGAACAAGATCTTTTTTGCCATCACGGATCACCATTTTCACCGGCCCGGTTCCTTTTGCATACCAGGTCAGTAGTTCGTGCTTCACATTCTGATCGGTGACGGTGGAGGTGACCAGGATTGTCTCAAATGTGCCTGCGGGCACTTTGATCTGAGCAGGTTCTTTCGTAGCAGCGAAGGTGTTTTCGCGTCGCTGCAGGCGAAACTTCGATTGCCAGGTGGTTTGTTCGTTCAACAAAATGGGTACTCCGGGACTAATTCGTTCCAGCCCCACCTGCGTGCGATAGATCCCATCCTCACGCACTTGCAGCACCTCGGCATCCAGAGTTCGAGTGCCAAGCGCGGCATCCAGAATAAAACTGTTAGGGTCGCTCTCTGGTTGCAGAATGACCCGCCAAACCAACTTCTGTTTTTCCCCTTCCATTCGGAAAGTCCAGGAATATCCGCCCTTCAGTGGGAACCACGATTGTTGTAATTGTTCTTCTTCCTGCGAAGTCTGAGCCTGTAACACCTGGCACCATCCGAATGCTACCAGCAACAAGATGGTGAATTGCATTTTCCATCGCATTGTTCTAATCCTCCCCACACTTCAGACTTCCTGTGCCCGAGGATTATTTCAACCTGTTTGTTCGCACAGAATGTCCAACAACAATAATATACACCATTTACTGGCAAGGTGTTCACTAATTTTCGATTTTTTCAAAAATATTTTCCGCACAGATGGAAACGGCGATTTTGAAGGTAGTTAGTTGCCTTTTAGACTTCGTATGATGAGATTGTCCAGACGGGATTCGTGGTTGCTGCCACCGACATATTCGCGATTGTAGATGGCCACACGTTTGCCAGTGAATTCGTGTTTCACTTGGTAGGTCATCACAGGGGTTTTGCGGTACTTCGGATCGATGCCACTACCAGAAGCATAAATGGAAATATCTTTCCCCACCACCTTGATGCGTATCTGGTAATTCTGGCCGGGTGCCAGGGGAAGTGAACCAAGCGGACTGGTCGTATTGCTCAGCCCAACAATTCTGGGACAAATCGCAATATTGCCCCGACGCACCTCGAAAGTGATCTCCAGACCATCTTCTGGCTGGAATGGATGAAGAGTAGCATGCCTGCCAGAAGTAAACAAACACACAGTCAATGCATCAGGATAAAGTGGGTCGCTGCTCAGATCGACCCATTCCCAGTCAAATTCAATTTCAAAGTCGCCTTGAATGTCGGCCTGAGGCACAATTGACCCGCGATTCAGAAGGCGTAGTTGCCCTTGTTCTTCACGCACACCTTTCCGGCCAAGATAGGGATCCCAGATTCGCGTATCAAACCACCCATCGTTGAAAGAATCTTCTACAAGCGGTTTCTGGCGGAAGACAGCATAACTGGTAATCGCCGCACTTGTCAGAAATGCAATCAGCAGTGCTACAGCAGCAGCAGAATGCAGGCGACGATACAAGCTGCCCACCTTTTTCACTGGTACTGCCTGTATTGGAATATCCTGGGAATCAGAAAATCCAAAACCCTGCAGCAGATCAATCTTGGCCGCCAGTTCTTCATCAGATTCTGCTAATTGCCTGATCTGGTTCATTAAGTCTATATCTAGTTCATTATTAATGAAAAGAACTAGCAAAGTATTATCTATTTTATTCATATTAAATGCTTCTTTGCTACTTGCGATTAGTTAGTACAATCTCACCAATCAATCTCGCTATTTCAAGAATCTTAGTCGATTGTGTCTTCGGAAGCCGATCAAGTGTTGCTTGAAGTTCAGCAGAATCACACTTGCTTTTCATTTTGTCCTCAAAATCACTTTCTGAAAATGATAAACCCAGTATAAATTCCGTATAGAGTCGAGCTTTTTCTACCAAGTCAGGTGCTCGAAAATCTACAATTTCTCTGAACAACTCCACATCCTTCAAATTTGGAAAATTGTAAATATTCCTGTTAACCGATGTGATCAAGTGAACCGTTGCTAATGCGATCCATTCAGATAAATCTGGTATAAGTCTTGCTACATCAACCTTCAATTTTGCTGCGACACCAAGCAAAAAATCTAATGTAATTCCATTTGTTCCATCCACAACCCTATCTACATTTCTGGGATCTCGCATTGTGTTAAATGCTGCCCATGATTGAGGAGAACTATCAATTTTACAAGATTTATTTTGTTCAAAGATTTGTTCTACAGTATCGAGAAAGTGGATTTGAAATGCAATTTTAATTGCTTTTCGGTAGGCTGGATGATGTTTGGCAAACCAGTGATCAGAGAGCCCGATTTTTTCCGCAGGTTTCATCTCGTTTGCAACCCTTTTGTAAGCTGCATACATTTTAAATTTTGTTGTGACATTTTTTATGGCGCGGTGCGCCGGAGACTCAAAAAAAACTTTGGATACCATTCAGTTAGTTACTTTCTTAAGGAGAACAGCGTGAAAAGCACCGGAAGATTCTTTCTGGCAAAGTCGATTCCCGGAATGATTGCAGTTGTTGTATTTGCGATGATTGCAGGATGTGGGCCACACACTCCCAAAATGGCCGTCGTGGCTGTTGATTGGACCGCGAAGTTTTTGCTGGGTAAGCTCGCAGATGGGATCTGGGATTCAGCAACTGGCAAGCCTGATATCAAAGAACTCGACAAGAGATTAAGTTATGTCGAGAAAGACATGCGTGCAAAAGGTCCTGAATGCGCAGAACCAGTCAGTGATCTAAGGGATAAGCTTGTCTCAGATATGAAAAAAGATGATTATCTGTCATTAGAAAAAAAATACCGACAACAGGTGAATGATCGCTTAGATCGTTTAGAAGAAAAGGTCAAACGGTTGGAAACGCCTACCGATGAAGATAAAGAATTGCTTCGGCAGTTTGAGTTGCTCAATAAGAAGCTTGAAACAGGTTTAAATGATAATTAATTTACTTGGGAGATAATCATGAAATATTACATTTGTTTAGCTACTATACTCTATCTCGGAGTTCAATTTGCTAATGGGCAAGAAAGTGCTGAGACTAATCGAAAAATACTACTTTCTATATTGAAATCCATCGAAAACATTGACAAGCACTTAGAGCAGAACGATGAGCGGTTAAGACGATTGGAAGACGAACAGAAGAGACAATCTAGGAATATTGGCAACATTGGCGGCATGAGTGGCCAAAGTCCTGTGATTTCCAACAAACCAATTACATCACCCACTCGGAAAAAGCTCAACTTTCTCGCATGTGAAGTTGAAGAGCAATGTGTTGAATTTGTGATAATTCCAGTTAAAGGAACGGTTATAGAATCTGACAAAGAAGCAAATAATATGATCAGTTTTTTTGGGCCTGCATTTGACAATCGCCCAATTATATTGATGCACATATCTCCTCGTTCTACTGCATATTTTGGACGAAAAGATATCGTTAATTTTCTGAGCAACTATGAAGGGACGTGCTTTCCGATGTCATCGTTCACTTTAACGTATGGAGCACCCTGATTCTGTATGGTGTGGAAGTATATTCTGACACAAATTTAATCAATTCTTCTTTTTCTTCGGCGTTGTTTTTGGGGCTTTTTTGAAGGTTTCCAGAGTCACAGTGCCGTCTTTGGGTTTTGCTACTTCCAAAGGTTGCATATCCCCATAATGTTTTTGCTCTTCCTTCAATGTCGTCAACATCATGGTGATCCGGTCGGCATGTTTTGCTTCACCTGCCAGGTCGTGCAGTTCATCCGGATCGGTTGCCAGGTCAAATAACTGCGTTTTGTTGATCTGTGGATAGCGGATGCACTTCCAATTGCCAATACGGATTGATCGCTGAACCCCCTGATACGATAGAAAAATCCGATCTCGGTGGGTGGTTGCTTTGCCTCGGATGACGGGTGCAAAGCTCTTTCCATCAATATTTTCCGGCATTTCCACCCCACTTAAATCGCACAGGGTGGGGAAGATATCCAGCAGATAGGTCATCGCATCGCTTTTTCCGTGGGGAACTCCCGGCCCTGCCACAATCAGTGGGGCTTTCATGCTGTGTTCATAAATACTTTGCTTGCCAAACAGGCCGTGACTGCCCATCGCCAGCCCGTGATCGCTGGAAAAGACCACGATGGTGTTTTTCATCGCACCCGTTTCTTCCAGGTGGGCCAGCAGGCGACCGATATGTCCATCCATCGCGGTAATTACTGCAAAATATTCATGGAGTTGCTTGCGGACTTCATCTTCCGTGCGTGGCCATGGTGCCAGGCGTTCATCCCGCACAAACAGTTCCCCATTATTAAAGGGGTGGTAAGGCATGTAATTTTTCGGCAGCGGAATTTTGCTACGATCATACATTTTCAGGTATTTTTCAGCTGCCACGCGGGGATCGTGCGGGTTGCCAAACGCCAGATACATCAAAAACGGCTTGTCGCTGGTGCGTTGCTTCAAAAATCCAATTGCATCATCCACCACCTGTTTGCCGGGTTCGCCGTTTCTCCGTTCCGCATCATCATTCGGCTGCAAATACTTGCTGTGGTCGAACTCTTTGTGAATCAGGCGGGCGGTATTGCCAATTTTGCCATGGTGGTAGGTTTCATAGCCAGCTTTCTTAAACGAGCCTGGCAGGTGGGGCTTCGTGGGCTCTGCCATTCCCTTGAAGCGAAAATAGGCCCGCCCACTGAGCAACATATTCCGGCTGGGTAAACAGACCGCACCACTGTTGGCCCCCAGGCAATAGTTGTTGGTCAAGGTAAAACCACGTTTTACCAGACTATCCAGGTGGGGGGTTTGTAACACAGGATGCCCTAACGCACCTACGCAGTCGGGTCGTTGGTCATCGGTAAACAGAAAGAGCACATTGGGTTTTTCTGCTGCCTGAATTTTCATGCCACAGATGAAAATAATGGCTGCGTAGAGGAATAATCGCACCGCACAGTTCTCCGGAAAGGTTGTGGGACTATTGTGCCCCCACAGTGGGAGAAAAGGAATAGAAATTTCTGAAAATGCCTCTCATTTCCAGTGAAAGATGAAGAAAAGCTCATGATTCCGGATTGCAGATGAACATTCGTACAAACGACTGGTCTTTTTTCGTTGTTGTACCACGTGGCATCGTCTATACTTGTTGAAGCCTCAATTCTGGAGACGCCATGTTTCGACAGTTCATCATCCCAATTGTATTTACGGTACTGTTTGCCCACCCATCGGCGTGGGCGGATGAAGCAGAAGACAACGCGGTTAAGTTATTATTTGAAATGAAGGTTGGTGTAGAACGGGATGAAAAAGCACCTGGCAAACCAGTGACCATGGTGCAATTTTCCCACCGCAAGGCGACTGATGCAGACCTGAAATTACTCGCCCCACTGAAAAACCTGACCAAACTCTATTTAGAAAATTCTGAAGTGACTGATGCGGGGCTGAAGGAACTGGCACCTCTCCAGAATCTGACAAGCCTGACAATTCAAGGCAGCCCAGTAACCGATGCGGGGCTGAAAGAACTGGCACCTCTCCAGAATCTCAACTATTTAAGTCTCAGAAATACGCGGGTCACAGGTACCGGACTGAAAGAACTCAATTCACTGAAAAATTTGAAGGGGATTGACTTGCTTGGCCCAGACTTGACTGATACAGGACTGAAAGAACTGGCACACTTTGCGAATCTGAATTACCTCACGATCGGTGGGAAACAGATCACCGATGTGGGACTGAAAGAAGTCGCACAACTTTCCGAATTGACGTATCTTGGTATCGACGGGAGCCAAGCAACCGATCTGGGACTGAAGGATCTGACTTCACTGAAGAAACTGACCTCATTGAACATCGTTCGCACACCGATTACTAATGCGGGACTGAAGGAAATTGCAAAGATCCCAACTCTTACTTCGCTGGGGGTCAATGCTACAAAAATCACCGATGCAGGGCTGAAGGAACTGAAACCTCTGCGCAATCTGAAGTCACTTGGTTTCGTAGAGGCACAACTCACTGGGATAGGGTTGAAAGAACTTGCTTCACACAAAGATCTCATCAAACTTAGCCTCCATGATACGCCAGTTAACGATGAAGGCCTGAAAGGGATCGCACAATTAAGGAACCTGAACGACCTTTCTCTGGTAAATACCAAAATAACGGATGCAGGCCTGAAAGAACTCGCGCCGCTGGATAAACTCGGCAGACTCTCCCTCAGGGGCACGCAGGTGAAAGGTAGTGGGCTGAAAGATCTGGCACCACTCAGGAACCTCAGCAGAATTTACATCGACTTAAAGCAGGTGACCGATGAAGCACTGCACGCTCTGAAACAGGCAAAACTGTTACACACACTTGGTTATGCGTACGGAGCGAATTTCGCAATACCTACCAAGCCTGAAGAGGTCACCATGCTAAACCTGAACACTACGAGTGTTACTGACGAAGGTATGAAAGCACTTGCAGACCTGAACAATCTAACCGAACTGAGTTTGATCGATACGAAGGTTTCGGGAGATTGTCTGGTTCATTTACACTTAAAAAAACTCACTACTCTCACGCTGGATGGGGAACAGATTACCGATGTAGGTTTGAAAGCATTGCGACAGGCAGGCTCAATCCACGCCTTGACCTGTGCTCTCGCTGGAGATTTTGCGAAGAGTGAATTTAAAAAGCCAAAGAATCCTGATGACATTACGATTTTTTTTCTTAACAAAACGCAAATTACCGATGCTGGCTTGAAGGAACTGATCCCACTCAAGAATCTGACGACATTGCAACTGCGCGATACATTAGTGAGCGATGTGGGGCTGAACGATCTTGCCAAAATGAAAAACTTGAAGACCCTTGATTTACGCGGTACCCTCGTCACATTCGCTGGCGAGATCGCCCTGCGTAAAAAACTACCCAATTGTGCCATTTATCGGTAATCTTCTTGATCACCAAGCATTTTACCGAATTTCACACGCCCATTGGCCGAAAGCACATTCCAGCTAAATTGTTCTTATGGGTTTGTTAGCACCAGCGCTGCTATTGGGATTTCTGGCGATAGCCATCCCACCGGTGGTGCACCTTTTTCAACGCAAACGCTTCGATGTGATCGATTGGGGAGCAATGCAGTTTCTGCAGCTTTCACAATCGTCCCAACGCAAACGCCGACTCGATCAATGGCTGTTGATGCTGTTGCGGATGGCATTAATCGCCGTATTGGTGCTGGCGTTTGCCGCACCGTATACCAAAGTGGGTGGGGTGGGCAGTTCAGCCAGTCAACCCCAGCGGGATATTGTGATCGTGCTCGATCAATCGCAAAGCATGGCTTACCAGTATCAGGGGCAGACCGCCCAGCAACTGCTGGTAGAAGAAACCAGCAAATTTCTGTCCGTGGTGGGGCCCAAAGATCGAATTGCCATCATTCTGGCAGGAAATCAGCCACGTTGGCTCGTTGACCACTTCAGCAGCGATCGGGCGTTGGTGCGTGATTCGCTGCGGCAATTGCCCCCACCTCAAGGTGGGGCGGATTTCCCAAAAGCGGTGCGGGAAGCAAGTGAACTGTTTGATCGCAGTAGCAGCACCGAGCGGCATGTGGTCATTTTCAGTGATATGCAGCACCAGGGCTGGCTGGATGCCAAAACCAGAGAAAACTGGGAACTGTTTGCTGCCAGCCTACCCGAGCAGTCGCTGCCACGCGTGTGGGGCAAGAATGTTGCCGCCACGTGGCCAGCGGTGCTGCCCAATCGGGCGTTAAGTCCACTGCAAACCAATCGGGCGGTGGTGGCCAAAGGCAAAGAAGTTGCTTTTCGCAGTGAACTGCTGCAATTCGGCCAGATGACTGCACCACCCGGGACAGTGCGTGTCGAAATCGACCGAAAACCAGTGGGCGAAATTCGCCAATTCCCCGGGGATGTCGATGGCCGAAAATTACTGCGACATGTCGCACGGCTAAGCAATCCTGGTTCGCACGTGATTAGTTTTATTCTGGATGGAGACTCACTTCCGCAGGATAACCGGCAGGACTTCGCTTTTGAAGTGGTACCCGCCATTCCTGTGTTGGTAATTGATGGCAGCCCGATTGGTGCAACCAACAAAACTTCCGACTTCATGCGGGATGCACTGTCCCCCACCATTGATCGCGAACCGGCGTTTCGGCTGAAAATTGTCAGTGCGGGCAATTTTGAACCCACGACACTGCAACAACCTATTGCCAATCTGGGCCCACCTCAGGTTGTCGTGCTGGCCGATATCAAGCGACTGGTTTCATCGCAAGTGCTTGCTCTGGAAGAGTTTATCAGTCTGGGTGGTGGGTGCCTGGTTACCACTGGAGAGCGGGCAGAAGCAATTTTTTACAACGAATCCCTCTACCGCAATGGAGAAGGCTGGCTGCCCGCACAGTTGGTCGAACCTGTGGGCAAAGTTGATCAACTGCCGGACGCATTTCGAATTGTTGCGAATAGCCTCGAAGGTACCCCACTGGAGTTGCTACGCGGGGATGAGCCGGGTGGGCTGGTTTCAACGGCCTATTTCCCACGGGTCTGGCACTTGCAACCGCCCGAAAAATCATTCCCACTGATGGTGCTGAATAATCGGATGCCATTAATGTTGCAGAAACGCTTTGGCAAAGGGAAAGTGGTTCAGACTGCGGTTCCGTTCGATTCTTCGTGGCGAACCAACTTAACCGACCTGGGCGATTATGTGCGGTTGATGCACGAAACCATCTACCTGTTTACGGATGTTCGGCAGAATGAACTGAATATTCCAGCGGGGCAACCGATTATCTTTCAGCCTCAAGGTGGGCAGTTACCAGGGCCAGTCACGGTGAGTACTCCGGATGGCAAGCAGCAACGCCTGCCATGCGATGAGTGGCCATTTCTGTATGCGGAAACCTGGCAAACCGGCATTTACCAGCTTAGCACCGATATTGGCGATTTTCGTTATTACGTTGTACAAAGTGACCCCAGAGAGGCGAATTTAACGCGTTGCAGCACGGAAGAACTGGCCACGCTCCCCACGCAGTGGAAATCGTTTCAAGTGCAGGAAGGCGACGACTGGCAATTAGGCAGCACCAATTCCGCCCCACGCACAGAACTGGGTTTCCTGTTATTGTGCGGCTTCATTGGCCTTCTGATGCTGGAACTACGCTTTGCCCGCAAGCAGTCGGGGTGAATTTTCTCATTAATGAAATTATTTTCATTGTCACATGGGGTAGTCATGGATTTGCAGCTGGTCGCCACAGAACATGGTTGTCGCCTTTCTGTGCGGGCACAGCCAGGTGCCAAACGCAATGCCGTGGTGGGTATTCATGGGGGTGCGTTGAAAATTGCCGTGACTGCACCTCCCACGGATGGAAAAGCGAATGCGGCACTGGAAAGTTTTCTAGCGAGTATTCTGGAAGTCCGCCCACATCAGGTGCGGCTGGTGGCAGGTGCGACGAATCGCAATAAACAATTTGAACTTCTGCAAGTGACTGTAGAAGAAGCACTTACGGCAATATCACCCCACCTGGGGTGATTTCAGAAGATCCCACGGGTGGGGAAGGGCGAAATGAGTCTTACCAGCGGAAGACAATACCAAAAGTGGCACCTTGCATCCAGATTCCTTCCGAGCTCAGTGTCCGGGCTGGTCGGGTTTCCTCAACATTGGGCACCACGCGACCAGTGGTGAAGTCGGGGATGCGGTTTTCATCCAGTGTGCGGTCGATTTGACCACCTGGACGCAGCACGTCGCTCCAGTAGATGAAGGTATAGCCAGCATAAATCCGAATATTATCTGTAACGTTATAACCAATATTTAACTGTACTTCTGGAATGTAAGAGAGGTTATTCTGTTTGTTATCACCAATGTTACTATTCAGAGCCAGCAAGCCACCAGGCAGGTTGGGTACAGGGCCAGCTAGTGCCTGTTGAGCTCCATCGATCGTTGCAGAGCTGTTGGTAATACCAAGAGCCAGTTTCGCCCGAGCATTGAATACCCAACGGCCATAGTTATATTCGTAATCAACCCCAATCTGACCACCGTAGAAGTCGTTGGATGTATTGAATGCGTCTCGAACGGTCCTCCGATAGCCAGCGAATGGTCCTGCACCAGCTAAACCTTCCACTGTCTCGTTAATCTCCAGATTTTCTTCCAACAGCATGTAACGAGCACCAAACAGAATATCCAGGTGACCATTACAGCTTTCTCGCCAGCGATACCGACCGTTGATTTCGCCACTTCCGAGATAGCTTCGTGTGCTGAAGGTCACATTCCCCTGGTAGATTCCAGGGTTGCTGACCTGTTGAGCAAACTCGATCTGCTGGTTCGCACTGAAGAACGGACGGGAGACAATCTGCCCTGGAGCATCTTCCGAAGAAACGGAACCACCGACCCCGTTGGTGTTCGCCAGGAACCAGCCTTGCGCTTCGATTGCCCAGCGGGGAGAGAGCCAGTAACCCAACGTAAACCGGGCACCGTAACGAGGGTTTTCGGTGATACTATCTACCGGCAGAGCGCGTTTTACGCCAGGTTCACCCACAGCACCAATGCCGGTGGTGGGGCCCACGTTCACCAGTGCGGGTGTACCGTAAGATTTTACCCACCATACCATCCCTTCCACGCCCACGTACCAGTTTTGCTGGGTCGGCATGTTCATCGTGCTGGCGATGGGCTGCGGGACACCATAGATCACATTTGGATCGGTGGGGGCACCCACATCGTAAGGTACAGCCGGATAACCCATGTATGGCTGAGGCTGTACGATCGTCGGTGCAGCACCAGGAGGCAGAATCATCGGTGCGGAACCGCCTGGCAGCATCGGAATCATCGGATTCGTTGCCGGTGGCAGAATCGCGGGATCCTTCTTGTCTTCCTTCACACCCGCCTTCGGCATATCCTTGGGAACTGTGTTCTGAATCAACTTCAGTTCGCCGGGCGAATAATCGGGCGACTGGCCACGAATTACCGCAGGTGCGGGGGACAAACCAGCGGGCAAGCCAAGTGTTGCCGCCCGTTCTTGTGCAGAACTGGTACCAAGTGCAGCAATTGCGGCTGTCACCAGGCACATCCAATATCGTTTCATATTCGTCCTCCTAACACACCGATGCGCTTCATCGTCTACAAGGCAAGGTTTCCACGGCACCGTTCATTGTTCAAAAAGTAATCCTTGTATCGACGCCCGCCAGATGAAAGAAAATGAAAACCGGCAAGTGGGGGAGATTAAGTGAAGTGGGCGAGTTGAACAAATCGCATAAACGGTAAAAAGCAAACGAACTGCGAAATAGTGCTCAAAATTGCCTATTTTCTCTCAAATGCCCATATCCCATGAAATTCATCAGTTATGCACGGTCGATGACACCCACGTCGCTGCTGCAACATAGGTAAATTCAGGCAGCGTGGTAATTCAGGAGGAATAGGGTATGTTCACCCGCTGCAAATTGATTGTCGGTGCTGCGATTGTCTCATTGGGACTGACAAGCACCAGTTACGCGTTTTTCCCACCCCCGGTGCAAGTAACACCCACCACACCCGTGCCAAACGACCCGTTCGTGCCCACCACACCAGGTACCGGTGGTATTGTCGGTGGTCCAGAAGAATTGAAACCGGAAGAACTGGTTCCAGAAGTCAACAATACACCCGAACCAGCCACCTGGATTGGCCTGGGCGTGGGCCTGATTGCTTTGCTGGGATACGGGTTGCGACGAAAAACCATCACCCAGCCAGTTGCGTAACCAGTTCTTGTTGAAGTCTGGGTGCAGCTGCTGGCACCCACGACAGGCTAGTTGATTGATCAGTTATTTACATATCATCTAATCGCCATTTCCCGCCTTTTCTGTATTCAGAGCATGGGAAATTGATGGCCGTACCACATATTACGGGTTAAGATGCTTCCAAATAAGGAGATTTCCCATGTATCGTTGGTGCAGTCTTATCCTGTTCTGTTCCGCCGCCAGTTTGTCGGCGGGGCAATTTGAACACTACACCCAGTCCGTGCTGGCGAATGGCGTCAGTAAGGGATTGCTGAAAAGCGTTCCGAAAATTGTGCTGGACGACCTGAGCGATTACGCTGGGGTACTGCCAGACCAGACAGCCACGATGTTGGTAGTGGTCACCAACGATGGACGCTACAGCAAATTGCTGGTACGGCCCGCACGCCAGAAATTTGGCATGAAAGGCCCTTATGCGATGTTGCTGATTGATGAATACATCACCTACAAAGGGAACACCGAACGGGCATTTCAGGTGAAAGATGCTGGCGTTCAACTTTATCCGGGCCTGCGAATCAGCCTGGATGTGGGGCAGATCGTACCCGAAAGCATTGGTGGCGACCTGCAATTAACCGCACCTCAGGCACCTGCGGAATCGGAACTGGTGCCTGTCGGTGGGGCAAAACTATATATTCTGGAGAAGGTGATTCCCGGAATTCAGCCCAAAAAGGGCGAAAAGTTCACTCCCGGTGAGGTATTGCAGGCCCACCACCTGAATGGACGGTATAAACTGGAAGATGATGGCCGACGCACCGGGGAGTTGATTTTGCAGGTCAGTGAAGTGGGCGACATCCGTGGCTCGTTCACGTCTGAAAAAGATGGCCGCGAGTATGAAGTGGAAGGCAAAGTGGGAATTCAGAAACACTCATTTACTTTTAACATTAAGTTCCCCGCCACCACTCAACAGTTTACAGGTCATATTTTTACCGGTGATGCGAAAAAGCTGGCTGGCACCACTAAATTACTGGAACGTGACGCCGCCTTCGTGGCAGAACGGATCGAAGAGAAATAGAAACCTTATCGGGAGAGCCTCAAAATGGGAGAGATGATTGCGGGGATGCTGATTTGTGTCGGTATCTTCCTCATAGTAATGTTAGTGGTTTACATCTTGTTTTTGCTGACTCTGCAGAACACGATGAATTCAGTTCACCCTGATAATCGAACCATGGCACCTGGTCTCGTTTGGCTATTACTGGTACCGATACTAAATATTTTCTGGATGTTCTTTGTAGTGCTGAAAATCTCAGAATCTCTGGCGAATGAGTATCGGGATCGTGGCTTGAATACGCGTGGAGACTCTTTTGGCAAAACGATGGGACTGATTGTTGCCGGCTTATCCATAGCAACAATTGCTCTTTCTGGTGTGAGCGGCGCACTTCGAGGAAATGATTTAGACGTAGCCGGACCGGGAATGATCGTCGGATTGCTGAGTAACTTTCTGTCGTTAGTACAGTTGGTATGTTGGATAGTCTATTGGGTGCAAATCGCCGGATATGGCAGTACTTTGCGAAATTCGCGCGAAGATCGACCGTCGCGTGGCTACGAATTCGACAACTACGAACGGAAACGTCGACGCCGTGAACGTGGCTCCAGCAGAGATGGCGATTATGATGATGAAGATGAGAATGAAGATGATGACGACGGCTGGGGTTCACGGAAACCTCGCACCAGCTATTAAAAGGATCCACAGTACAAAAAATCGAGGCAAATTACGCGTCAGAATTGATTGAAGAGAAATAATGCCCCGTGCGGGTGCGACTTGGGATGAGTGCTTTTTGGTTGTATGTTGTTTCTTTGGCATGTTTTTACAGGCATTTTTTAACACAATTGCAACTCATACTGATCAATGTGCACACATGAATCGTCATTCCCGCGAAGGCGGGAATCCATGAAAATCCCTGAATTACCAATGAATCTTGAAATTGAATCCACTCATTCTGAGTTGGATCTTAGCCAATCATCTCACCAGGAGCTTACCTACAATTCACCCTCAGATGAAACTTCAGCACTTTCTGTCCCTCAAGCAATGGATTCCCGCCTTCGCGGGAATGACGGTTGTTATTAAAATCGCTTCGTGGCATTGCGTTAGAACAACGTAAAAAAATTCCGCCGCTGACGCTTCCGGCTCGTATTGTCCCGCTTGAACTTCGGGACTTCGCTAATGCTTCCGACTCGTGATGCTACCATCTTCTGCACTGGATTCCCTCCTGGGTGCGTCGTGGAAAAATCAGAAAGCAAATGGATAAAAATGAGAAATTAATGAGAGAAAATTTCCGGAATTTTCCACTTTTTGCAAATTTTTAGGGAACAAAAGTTCATTATAATCGTCTATATTATTGTAATTCCGTACATTTGTGTGCGGATTACTTGTTCCCTTGAAACGGAAGGTACCATCCCAGGAGCGATTGCCATACACTTCCTTTAACACTGATTTCCGCTGGAATTGCACACCATGACCACCACACGTACTGAAAAAGACAGCATGGGGAACATCGAAGTTCCCGCAAACAAGTATTATGGGGCACAGACCGCTCGGTCGCTGATTCACTTTGCCATCGGGCACGATACCATGCCCCGCTCCATCATTCGTGCGTTCGGCATTTTGAAGAAAGCTGCCGCACTGACCAACAGCGACCTGGGCCTGCTGCCCGCAGACAAAGCCGCACTGATTGCCAAATCGGCCGATGAAGTGATTGCGGGAGTGCTGGACGATCATTTCCCACTGCGAATCTGGCAGACCGGCAGTGGCACCCAGACCAACATGAACGTGAACGAAGTAATTTCGAACCGTGCCATCGAAATGGCCGGTGGGGTAATGGGCAGTAAAACGCCCATCCACCCGAACGATCATGTGAATATGAGCCAGTCTTCAAACGACACGTTCCCCACAGCGATGCACATTGCCAGCGTGCAGGTGGTGCTGCAGCACCTGATCCCCAGCGTGCGTGAACTACGTGAGACTCTTGCGAAAAAAGCCGAAGATTTTCATGAAATTGTGAAAATTGGCCGCACGCACCTGATGGATGCTGTTCCGCTGACCCTGGGGCAGGAATTTTCCGGCTATGTGGCCCAGATTGATCTATCTCTGCAGGCAATCAATGCCACGCTGCCCGCACTGCATGAACTGGCGTTGGGCGGCACTGCTGTTGGAACCGGTTTGAATTCTCACCCACAATTTGCGGTAACAGTGGCTCAGAAGATTGCCGAACTGGCCGGCTTTCCGTTTGTTACCGCACCGAATAAGTTTGCAGCCCTGGCTGGGCACGAACCACTGGTTGCCGCCAGTGGTGCTCTGAAGGTGCTCGCCACCGCACTGATGAAGATTGCAAACGATATTCGCTGGCTGGCATCCGGCCCACGGTGCGGCCTGGGCGAGATTACCATTCCCGAAAACGAGCCCGGCTCGTCGATTATGCCCGGTAAAGTGAACCCCACGCAATCCGAAGCGATGACCATGGTGTGCGTGCAGGTGATGGGCAATGATGCCGCAATCGGCTTTGCCGCCAGCCAGGGCAATTTTGAACTGAACGTGTTCAAACCTGTGATCATCCACAACTTCCTGCATTCGGTTACATTGCTGACCGATGCTTGCAAAATGTTTAACGAGCACTGTGCGGTGGGTATTGAACCAAACCGCAAGCAGATCGACTATTTCCTGCAGAATTCGCTGATGCTGGTCACATCGTTGAACAGGAAAATCGGCTACGACAACGCAGCGAAAGTGGCAAAAAAAGCCCACCAGGAAGGGACATCGTTACGTGAAGCGGCCCTGGCACTGCAACTGCTGACGGGGGAAGAATTCGACAGCATCGTGCGACCAGAAAAAATGACCTCCCCCACCGTGGAAGGATAGATATGGTGTTCCTCAGCAATGCTGTATTGAGATCTCAAACGATCCCATTGAATTGATTTCATGATCTATTTCTTGTTTCCATTCAGATACGGTGAAGTACTAGAATATTCCATCACTGTCTCTTTCGAAGGAGAACCGTTTTGAAGCGACTGATTTTGCTGTGCATCGTAGTAGTTGGAGGCTGGACGTTGCCGTCTCATTCCCAAAATCCGATTGAATATCCCAAGGCCAAGCGACTCGATCTGAAAGACAAGTTGCATGGTGTCGAAGTGCCCGATCCCTATCGCTGGCTGGAAGATGATGTCCGCACATCGCCCGAAGTGAAGCAGTGGGTGGAAGACCAGAACAAGATCACCAATGCGTTTCTGGCCAGCATTCCCGAGCGGGCCACCATTGAAAAACGAATCAGCGAGCTGTGGAACTACGAAAAATACTCCACACCATCCAAAGTTGGTGGGCGATATTTCTTCCGCAAAAACGATGGTTTGCAGAATCAGGCCGTGCTGTACATGCGGGAAACCCTGACTGGTGAAGCGAAAGTATTAATCGATCCGAATCTCTGGACGAAAGATGGCACCGCAGCTCTGGGTGGTACATCGATCAGTCCGGATGGTCGCTACATTGTCTACAGTGTTTCCGAAGCCGGTTCCGACTGGGCTGTCTGGAAGATCATGGAAATCGACAGCAAAAAGGTGCTCGAAGATGCCATTCGCTGGACAAAGTTTACTTCAGTGGCGTGGACTGCCGATTCTCGTGGCTTCTTCTACTCGCGATTTCCAGAACCCACAGAAGGCCAGGCATTTCAATCGCTGAACCTCAACCAGCAAGTCATGTATCACCGCGTGGGGACCTCACAGGATGCGGATGTGCTGGTTTACAAACGTCCCGATCACCCGGAGTGGGGATTCACCACCCAGGTAACTGATGATGGCCGCTATCTGGTGATCACTACCTGGAAAGGTACAGACGATCGTTATCGCATTACCTACCGCGACCTGACCGAACCATACGCAATGCCGGTGGATCTGATTGATGAATTCGAAAACGATTACACTCTGATTGATAACGATGGCACCACCTTCTTTTTCAAAACCGATTACCAGGCGAAAAACAGCCGCGTGATTGCGGTGGATCTGCGGAAGCCCGACCGTGCCCAGTGGAAGGAAATTATCCCGGAAGCCAAAGAAAAGCTGGAAGGAGTCAGTTTTGTGGGTAACACCTTACTGGCCAGCTACTTAAAGGATGCCTACACGCAGATCAAGATGTATGCACCAGACGGGCGATATATTCGCGATCTGGAACTGCCGGGAATAGGCACCGCTGGTGGTTTCGGCGGGCGACGTATTGATACCGAAACCTTCTATTCGTTCTCCAGTTATGCTTCCCCACCGGTGATTTTCCGGTACGATTTTGTCACAGGCAAATCAGAGCAACTTCTGGCACCTGCAGTGAAGTTTGCCGCTAAAGACTATGAAGTAAAACAGGTATTCGTTACCAGCAAAGATGGCACGAAAGTGCCCATGTTCATCACCATGAAACGTGGGACCAAACTAGATGGCACCAACCCCACCCTGTTATATGCTTACGGTGGCTTTAACATCAGCCTGACACCTGGGTTTTCTGCTGGCATTGCTGCCTGGCTGGAACTGGGCGGGATTTATGCCGTTGCCAACCTGCGTGGTGGTGGCGAATATGGTAACGACTGGCACAAAGCAGGCACCAAGTTGAAAAAACAGAATGTGTTTGACGACTTCATTTCGTGTGCAGAATACCTGATTGCCGAAAAGTATACTTCGAAAGAAAAACTGGCCGTCAAAGGTGGCAGCAACGGGGGCCTGCTGATCGGTGCTGTGATGACCCAGCGACCTGACCTGTTTGGTGCCTGCCTGCCCCACGTGGGCGTAATGGATATGTTGCGGTTCCAAAAGTTTACCGCCGGTCGTTACTGGGTAGATGACTACGGTTCTGCCGACAACGCCGATGAGTTTCAGGCACTGCTCAAGTATTCCCCCTATCACAACCTAAAGCCGGGTACTGCTTACCCACCCACGATGGTATTTACGGCCGATACCGATGACCGAGTGGTGCCTGGGCACAGCTTTAAATTTGCCGCCATGTTACAGCACTGCCATTCTGGAAGCAACCCGGTGCTGGCACGCATTGAAAGCAAAGCAGGCCACGGTGCCGGCAAACCCACTGCCAAAGTGATTGAAGAATTGGCAGATGAATACGGCTTCCTCTACAAAGTGCTGAAAATGGGCAAGTAGTCACAGTAGTCACACAGCGATTGGAACAGAATCGATCCATCACGCCCCACACCCCTGCTCTGTGTGGGTCTATTATCTAATTTCGTGACATATGAATCAAAGTCGAATTTTCACCATCGAACGATTTTTATCACCGGAGGAATCTGCTTCTTCGAATTGAACCGCTCTCGTTCCATCATCAACGTGTCTTCATCCCACAGGCAGGCTGACGCTGGCAATACCAGCAGAAGCATGATTGTCAGTCCAGATAAATGTTGTCTGGCAATCATGGTACACTCGAACCAGGCACGACTGGTAAAGTTGCGATCTATGAGGATTTTAGCAGATGACAGGAAATCTGAGTCGCATTCCCAGGTTGTTGCGAGCCAATCGTTGATGACGACCTAAAGCCAGAACTGTTACATGCCTGCGGCTCTTTTATGTTGAGCTAATTGAATGAGCTCTTTCTTCACCTGCTGAATTGGAGTGGGCCATTTTCCCTGCTCCGTCTGTCGAAACAGGCGCATTGTGGGATACCAGGGACTGTCGGTGCGATGTTGCAACCAGCGCCAATCGTTGTTGGTTGCCAGTAACACCCACGTGGGGCGGGCTAAAGCACCTGCCAGGTGGGCAACTGCGGTATCACATGCGATCACCAGATCAAGATGGTTCAGCACAGCAGCAGTTTCGTCCAGACTTCCCCCACGGTGCTCGATCAACCACATTATGTCCAGTATTGGGTGGTAGATTTCCTGAAGTTGGTCTCTGCTGAAACCTTGCTGAAGGCTGAAAAACTGCACATTTTCACAATCAAACAACTCTGCGAATTCTTTGAGTGGGATCGAACGCCAGCGATCACCCGTATGGTTCGGATTGCCTTGCCAACAAAGACCCACCCGCAGTTGATGAAATTTAGTTAATCTTTCGCTCCAGTAATGGTTGGCTGTCTCGGAAGCGGTCAGATACTTTTCAAATGTGGGAAGATTATCCAGATTCAGACCAAGAACGTGCGGGATGCTAATGAGAGGAATTTCATAATCACAATCGGTTGGTGCCGCACCTGCAGGTAACCAATGATCCACCCAGTTGGGCAGGATCATCGATGGCAGCATGGCTGCGTGGCCTTCAAAGAGAATCGTTGCCCCCTGTTTTTTCAGATGATCTAACATCCTAACGAACATAATTGTGTCGCCAAGTCCTTGCTCTGCATACACATAAATCGATTTGCCCTGTAACGATTCCCCACGCCACCGTGGGCAGTTCAGATTCTTCCGCTGGAAGCCCACGCACCCCCAGCGGTGCTCATAATCTTCCCACCCATGGTCGAAATCGCCCACAATCAGATAACTGAGTGCACGATTGCGATAAAAATCATCCTTCGGGTCGCGGGCAATCGCTTCCGAATATGCCTTGATTGCCCGTTCTGATTTGCATTCAGCCGCAAGAATCATCCCCAGGGTGTTCCAGAAGTTGGCTTGCTGTGGGTTACCAGCCAACGCCGCTTCAATGTGGGCGTGAGCGGACTTCACATCGCCCGACTGAAAATAAGTCAGAGCAAGATTCCCGTGAATATCTGGATGGCCAGGCAAAATTTTCAGTGCAAGTTCCAATTCGCGGGCAGATTCGGCAAACTTGCGAAGCTCGCCATAGGCCGCACCGAGGTGCATGTGGGCTTGTGCCGATTCTGGTTCTGCCGCTATCTGCAATTGGAAAGCACGCACCGCGTGCTGCCACCACTTTTGTGTGGCGGCGAAAATACCGAGAAAACTCCACCACGGTGCGGGTGCATGAGAGTATCTTAATAATCTGCCATGGATTTGCTGGGACAATGGGGACGTCCGGAGTTCCTGATCAGCAAGCTGGATGGCGGCTGGGCATTGATTGGACTGCAAAAGAGCGACGATCTGGCTGAAAAATTCCCGACGCACTTGGTGTAACACTCCAAAAGGTGCAATGGGGAGATGTTATCAACTTTACTTCTGTTGTGCACTGACAGTTTTCACGGGAAGTGCCTGAGCCTGGGCAATCAACTGCTGGAAGCGTTGTTCGACAACTTTGCCAGCAGCAAGTGTAACAATCTGTTGTTCCAGCACATCGTTCTGTCCCACCTTCAGGTACGCTTTAATGACGTAAGTGTAGGTAGTGCCTGGATTCAGGGCAGGTGTGGTAAAACTGCGTTCTGCACCAGTGCTTTTCAGCAGGTAACCATCCACAAAAACCTGGGCATCCGCTGGAACGGTCAGTTTCACCACTGCCGAAGTGGCAGGTTGTTGATTGCTGACGCTCAGATTGCCCTTGGCAGGTGGCGGAGCAGGAATCTCGATTGGTGGCAGTTTCATATCCTTGGGATCGATCTGCTTCCCTGGCAGTGCAGGAACTTCTGGCACTATCTTCGGGGTGGGGCCGATCACAGGTGGGTCGATGTTAGGTACTTCTGGAACCACTGGTGTCGTACCAGGAGAAGGCAGGTTCACACCGGGAGGAATAGCAGGCAAGGACTGCATTGAAGGCACCTGACCGGGCATGTTGTAGTGGTAGCCACCATTCGGATAGGGTGGCAGATCACGCAGGCTGGGTGAATGCATCATTGGAAACTGGCCATAACCACCGTAGTTTCCGGTGCCGTAAAAGCCCACATAGCCAACACCATTGGTGTGACCGGGCAGGCCGCTATCAAAGGCATAACTGCCACCGCATGGTGCACAGTGGGAAGCCGGGCGGGCGTACGGTGCGTAAGGCCCACAATAGGGCCCACACGATGGCCAATAGGCAGGTGCATTCCCAATGCCCCAGTCGTAACCGCACCAATCGTGATTACAACCCCAGTTGTTGGTTAAGTTGAACCCTTTGCCACAGCCTTTTTTGCAGCCACCCGTACCACAGGGATACTGAAATTGCCCACGGTACAGTGGGATGGAGGTGGTTCCACAGCAAAAGCCGTTACCAGTCGGGTAGAAACTGGCACCGGGATCAAAACAGTTGGCCCAACCGTAACGCAGAGGGGCACAACAATCATGAAAACAATGTTTCAGCCAGAATCCCCCACCATACTTGGAATCGCTGACACCACATAAAAATGCATTGGGTGTTTCCGGCACTGAGGCCATCGCGGCCAACATCACCAAACTGTACATCCTGGACCTCCTGGTCGCATACTGCTTCCGAATTGATACCTTTTGAAGCATGCCCACAATTTTCGAAGGTGCAAAAGAAATAAGATGCTGTTTTCAAAATTGATTCACGTGGAACAGTGTCGAATCAAGCTAACAGCCACCACCCCTGTAATGGGTAGTTGTTGCAGCGTAACTAAATTGTGCGGAGTTAGTACAACCAGCAGAACAGGCCTTATCGGCGGTTGCGGTTCTGATTTTGCTGTTGCTGGGCCAGGACATTCGTTGTCTGGCTGGAAACCAGATTCGGAACAATGTTGAAGGTAAAGCCGAAATTCTTCACTAGAGAGTTGTACGTAATGCCCATTGTAATCTGCATATCCGTACCAGTGCGGGTGAAAAAGATTGCGTTGCTCAGCGACTCTTGATAACTGAAGTCGTACGCGGTGCTCAATGCGATGGAGTATTTCGAACTGAAATTGTAATTGCCGACTACCGATATCACCTTACTGCTCACAGGTTCGTAGCTGCGGTAACTGATATTAAACGAAGTGGCATCATCACGGAAGATATAGGTTCCAATCGTCCAGTAACGGGTTCCTACATCAAACGGATCAACCCAGCCATTCGAGAAAAAGCCAGTCTGGTCGCCCACGTTCCAGGTGGCAGCGTATTCCAGAAAAGCCCAATGTTCACCAAAGTTATCGCCAGTATCAGCCGGGAAAATGGTCGTACCCAGATCCAGCGTCAACCAATCGACAGTGTGTTCCAGACCAGGATAGCCACGTTTTGTCTGCCAGCGCTGGTTCCAGTCAAACTGAATCGCATGAATACTATCCAGCGTATCCACCTGGGTATCGACCAGTCGACGGTTGGCATATTGACGCTGGCTGAAGATGTTGGATGTTGCCAGTGCCTGACCTTTCGGGCCAAAAGTCTGGGCAAATTCCGGTTGCCAGGGGGTGACATTCCGCCAGGCAGATTCGGTAGCATCATCATTCAACCGACTGTACTGTGGTAAGCGGTTGGAACCAATGGTGCTGCCTGCAATGTAGTAGTTCGTGTTAAAGGTGTTTTTGTGAAACAACCCGTTCACATTAAAAAATTCGCTGTGTACATCGCGGTACAGGCGGGATAATGCGACACTGGTTTTCAAACCGCCCCCACCCAGGAAGCGGTTGGATTGTTCACCTGTCAAATCCTCGCCATAGTGGGTCAGATCAACCAGGCCGTAAGGTGTCAACTGGACTGGACCCATTTCAAATGGCATCGCAATCTGTTGCATCCAGTCCAATCGGGCACCCTGCACATTTTTTTCTGGTGCTGGAATACCCACGTCGATCCCACGTGGCAGTTCGGCAGGTGGGGTGCGAAACGGATCCAGACGTGCGTAGCCAGCAGATGCCCAGGTGTTGTAAGTGAACATGTCCAGAAACGATTCATTCAGCCAGTAGCCACTGACTTTTGGCAGCCAATAGGTTTCGCTGATCCAGTTTCGACTCATATCTGGTTGAATCAACAAGGTCGCCGCCCGATTCTCTGTGCTGTTTTTCAACCAGAGAAACGTCTCCATATTCTGACCAGTGTCATAATCGAACTTGTAATACTGTTCCAGAAAGTTGCGATCGCTGAGCGAGACCAATTGTGTCTGCAAGGCCCAATTATCAAAATCCTGCTGGTGGCGGGCAAAAAACCGGCCACGATAGCCCGGTGGTTGAAAATCGAACTGGCGGTTCCCTGCCAGTACATCGGAACCCGAATCATCAATCATGTACGCTGAAATTCGCGTATTAAACGGTGCGTTTCTGCCAAACATGGTCGAGCCGAACCGTGTATATTCTGTGCCGACACCTGGCCCACGTGCGCTGAGATAGTCTGCCAGCAACAACCACTTTTCCCCTTGCAGTGGGGTGACGCCTGCCAGTTCCAGCATGTCCCACGTGGAGTAAATCTGCATCCCGAAAATCTGATCGTTACGAAAATTCAACCCTTCCAGTGGGCCGAACGGATCATTGACATTCGCCTTGAGGCGGGGCCACCAGAACACCGTGCGGTCCAGCACCTGCGTGCGGACATTGTCCGCTTCCAGAATCGTTTGTCGTTCATAAACCGGTTTTCCGGTCAGCCGTTCACGGAATGGCAAGCCAAACAAGGTTTCCTTCAGGCCTTCCGGGAGTCGTTCCACATACACATTGTCCATGCGAAGTTGCAGGCCGGGATCAGATGGCAGTCGGCTGGCGTGCAGCAACGCACCATCAGGCATGCTGAACTCGTCTTCTGATAGCTGAAACACCCGATCTGCCAGCAGGTGAGCGGTGTTGGAATTCCCATATCGTTCAAAAGACAAGTCAGATTGAATCGCTAACGCCCGGTGGTTGTCCACATCGTAATACAAGCGGTGGGCGTGCATTGTTCGCACATCACGCAATTTCCCAGGTGCGACAACCTCTTCCTTATCACCTTCCATGCGTGCGATCACATTCCCACGCAGGTACAGTTCAATTTTTGTTTTCTTGTCGGTGCTGCCGCCGGATTCCATGGTGGTAACCACAGGACCAGCATCACCACCTTTTACCCACACCACTACCTGGTCGGCTTCCAGATCGAGTGTGCGGATCTTACCTTCCGTAAACCGTGCGATTAATTTCACCCCGCCAGTAATGACGGCAATTCGCTCTTCGCCCAGGCTGGTGTATTGGGCAAAATACGGCTGATTGGAACGTGGGGCTAACGAAATCGTTCGCGTTTCGTTCAAGGTGATCGGCACTACCTGATCGGGTGCGACTAATGGTTCCTGAAAAACAGTCCGTTGGATATCGTGGGGCTGAGGCAACGCTGGTGGGGGCACCACCACAGGCAGTTTCATGAGATCATTTTCATATTTTTGAGGCACCACAGGTGGCAGTACCACGGGTGGGGGACCGGGCGGTTTAGTCGAAGCAGGAGTAATGTTGGCAACACCTGGTGCTGTTGCCTGTGCTAATGCCTGTTCCACCTTACTGGTGTCGGGCATGGTCAAAGAAATCGCAGGCGATTTCCCTTCCAGCACTTTGGCTGTGTCGGAATCATATTCCGACAATTGGCCGATCATCAGATCAATTTCAGGCTGGTTGGTGGGTTTTTCATCAAACGTGGTGCCACGTACCGCACCCAGTCCGGTGGTTTTCCAGTTAATTGTGAAGGTTTGATGAAGATTTTCGACACGATTTCCCCACTCCAGGTGGGTTTTCTGGTCGGTGTGGGGGATTAACAGAACGGTGATTGGCTGAAAATCGTCCCGAACATCGCGTTTTGGTTCCAATTTTACCACTGCACCATGGGTGGTAATTTGCAGGTCGCCTTGGGAAATCGTTACTTTTTCCTGTAGCACCAACCAGGTAACCCGTTGGTCCTTCCAGTGGTAGATCGATTTGGCAGCCATACGCACTGGCAAATTGGAGACATTGTTCAAATGCCAGCCAGAGACACTCTTTGCAGGTGTCTCCTGACCCACTGCCAAGGGAGCAGTAAGCAAGCATGATGCGATCATCCAGGTGTACAACAGCCGCACCTTAGCCCCCCAGTGCGTCCAGCTAATTGCAAAACCCTTGCGGGAAATAAGTTAAGTGGCGTGCGATACAACAAAAAAGCAATCCGGTCAACTACAGAAGCAAACCTCCTGCCTCGAACAGAGTACGATCCACCCCAATAATGGCCTATTCTGACGTAATTTAGAATTACCTAAATTGCCTGGATTCAATAACTGTTACGACAGTTACCACATTTTGACCGGATTACCCATTCGACTTGAATCAGTTGTATCAATCATGCCGCCCATTCCGATCATTCTGGCAGGTCCCTAGTGAGCTTCTGTTATGCGAACTCTCCTTTTTGCTTGCCTGTTCACCCTGCCACTGGTGGGTTGCCTGCATTTCACCAACGAACCGGAGAAGGTGCTAACAACAGAATGGCGTGCTGCGGACGACATTCCCGAAGTGTGTCGCAATGAAGTGTATCTGTTTTTGTTTAATACTGCCGATCCCCTGGGGTATTGCAATCTGGAAGGCACGCGTAAGTACTTAATTGACAGTGGTTTCGGAAAAATCTATCTGGCGAAGGCGACCCACATCCATGACATGAAAGCCGAAATGGTGCGGCTTTCGGAACATCGCCCACGTGCGGTGTTTTGCATTGCCAGTTATGGCGAAGGTGCGTTGCCAGCAGTCGAACTGGCTAAATATGCCCAGAAACAGTCGATCCCGATCGAGTTAATGTTTCTGATGGAACCGTGCCATACTGACCCACTGCCCGAGTTGGCCCACCGAGTGACCATAGTTCGTGGGCAATGCAGTAACGGTGTGCCCACGAAACCCGGAGTGGAATATGTGCATATGCACGATGTGAAGAAAACCGCCCTGCCCACGAATAGCGAGGTGCTGAAGAAACTGGTGGGCGAAATGACCCTGACAGCAATGGGCATTCCCACGCCACCGGTGATCATTCCGCAACCAGTGAACCTGGTCGATCCAGTCTCCCCACCTCGCCCACACGTGGTGCCGAAGCCAGAGAACGTCCCTTCAGAATGGCAGTTTCTCGATCCTTACCATCAACGGTGGTTCCAGCCACCACCAATGCCCCAGTTGCCCACACCGTTACCGGCGGCACCAGAACTGCTGCCACCAATGGAGTAGCGATCAATCGGTAATGTCAGCCTGTGATTGCTTTACGCCCTTCCTTCTTCAGGAAGGAGTAGGTTGACTTCTTGGCGACTTGGCGTCTTTGCGGTCAATATACTTGCCGATTGACGTTGAAATCAAGAATTTTGGTCGGCTACTTTCCCATCACGCCGTGGGGTTTTTCAAACCCGCGACTTTCATTGTTACCAGAACCAGCACTGCGACAGCGATTAGTAACAGTGACAAGGCAACCGCACTGGAAAGGTCACCCACGCTGAACTCCAGAAATACACTGGTGGACAGCACTTCAGTCCGCATGCGGGTGGCACCCGAAAAAATGAGAATTGGGCCGAATTCGCCCAAAGCCCGTGCCCACGAGATGCTGGCTGCCGTCACAATCCCACGCCACGCTTCTGGTAACGTCACCAGCCAGAACGCCTGCACACGAGTGCAACCGAGCGTGCGGGCCACCTGTTCCCCACGTGGGGCAATCTGTTCAAATGTTACCCGCATCGTGCGAACGACGAACGCACAGCACACCGCAAACTGAGCCAGAATGACACTGGGGATTTCGTAGGTAATTTCGGTGCCAAACAACGCTTTCCAGGTGCGGTCGCACCACTTTCCCGGTGGGGTCTGAAAAAGGATCAGCAGCGAAATCCCCAGCACCAGTGGGGGGAGCACAATAGGTATATCCAGCAAGGTATCGAGCAGAATTTTGCCTCGAAAACGTGTTCTGGCCAGCAAATACCCCAGTGGAATGCCCACCCATAGGCTCAGCAGGGTGCTTAACGCACAACTGGCCAGCGTCAGACGGATGGCGTAGCGGATTTCCGGTTTGGCAAACAGGCGTTGAAAATGGCCGATGGTGGTGAACTGTAAATCACCGACAATCATTCCAACGATCAACAGAATATAAAATGAACCGATCAGCCCCATTGGCAGGTACAACCACAGATCCTGGCGCTGGCGACCGGTCACGGAACACCTTCCCAGCCAAAGCCCGATTCTAGAAAGCGTTGTTGCGATTGTTGAGACAGAATCAGATCAACTAACTTGGCCGCCAGATCCGGTCGGTGAGTCGATTTGGCAATCGCTATCGGCTGAAGTGGCTTGGCACAGGGAATGCCATTGACCGGAATGCTATCCAGTTTCGCCTGGTTGGGCAGCACATTCGTGGCATAACAGACCACTGCATCCAGCGAACCGGTCACTAATTGATTCACCAACATATCACCAGTGGGCGTTTCAACACGCACATTGTTGCGGACTGCTGCATAAACACCTGCCGCCTTAAACGTTTCCTTGGTGATGTTACCCATGGCACATTGTTGTTCATGCCCGACACCCACCCGCAGGCCAGGTTTGCCAAGATCCTTCAACTGCTTAATCTGGTGGGGGTTTCCTTTGGGCACTGCAATCACCAATTGATTATTCGAAACCTGCTGTGGGCGATAGAACTGGTCCTGTACTTCATCCATAAAGCGATGGTCGCATGCCAGGTAGACATCGGGCTGCTTGCCAGCCTTCATCTGCCCCACCAGGATGCCACAGCCGTTATAGACCACGGTCACGCGGACTTTTTCGCGCTTTTCGAACTCGGCAATCGTTTTTTCGATCGCAGGACGCAGCATGGAACCGGAATAGAGCAGGATTTCAGAGTCTTCACTACCAGGTTTTAATGAGATTTTCTCCGGCTGGGTGGGTGCGTAACCTGCTTCGCGGAAAAACTTCTGCCCCCCACTACGTTGGGAAAGGTACAACGCAAACGAACGTGCCTCCTGTGGTGCAGCACTGTTGGTGCATAGCGAAACAGCAATCCGCACGCTGCAGGATTCCATACCGGGCAGCACGGCCGATTTCAAATCGGAATCTTTGGGAATTAATGCATCCCACACGAATGTGGCATCCACACTGCCTAACTGCACCGCATTCAGTGCCTGAGTGATGGTTCCGAATGTGACCGTGCGTTTTTTGTTAAGTGCTTGCCAATTAGCAAGTTGTGCCATTTGGGAATCCAGGAGTTTGCCAATGGCGGTGATTTTGGTATCAGGTATCCCCACCTTCCGTTCTGGATTCTGGATCCATTCCCACGTGGGTGCAGGGGAGCCTTTTTTCGAAACGGCAACAGCAGTAAGCTGGGCCAGATCGTATTGGTGCGTCACCAGACCGCTTTCGCGAGCACGGGCAACAAACGATTCATCTGCTGGCAGAAACAGGTCACCAGTTTTTTTCATCGACAAGGTATTCAGCAGCGATTCGGAAGGTTCGTAGCTGATCTCGATCGGAATGCCATATTCTTTGGTGAATTCCGCCGCAGCTTTTTCCAATGTCCCACGAACGGACGGTGCGGCTAACACGACCACTTTCTGGACTGGTTTGCCATCAGAATCTTCGTTTGCAGGTGGACTGGGAAGCAGAAAAATAAGGACAATCAGCCCTGCCACCGACAAGCCAACGATCAACCAGGGGATCCAGCGAAACATCAGGTGGTTTCCTTATTGCTGTAGGAAAGTGTGATTTTGCATCAGCGTCGAAAATAAAGCCAGCCCACTGCAGCCAGGAATAGACCGCTGCAGATACTGATCAACAATGATCGCTGTTTCTGCCACCAGGGTTGTGGGGATGGTTTTCGAGCTGCTGCCCGCAAAATTCCTGCATCTTCTGAATTTTCAGGTGCGGATCGCAATTCTGGCCGCACATCGCCTGTGGGACGCAGCACCGGCATGGGTCTTTCGGATGGCTCTGGTCTGTTATTTGATTTTGGCAGTGGGTTATCAAATACCTCCGTCCGCACTTCACGAGGTGCGGGGCCCAAGTTGATGAGAAAAATCTCATCCCATGGGTGCTGAATCAGTAAATCGATTCCCGGATTTAATTCTTTGACCTGGCAGGAGCACGCACGGCAAAGAAACTTGATCGCACTTTCGATTTCGGACGATTTCTCTAAGTCCTTGCCATATAAGGCACATAGGGCACGTCCACGTCCAAAAATCGGAAAAACAATCGACCCACGGTGGCGGTCGAGGTCGTTTTCCAGGTTCAGCAGATTCCGCTCAAAAATCAGGTCTTTGTTGGTGGAATCGTCCAGCCATACCACTTCAATCCCTACGTACAGTGGCATTGCGGAAAGCAATTGTGGGCCATCCGCACTTGGCATCGGTAAGTCAATCGTTTTTTCCAGTTTCGGAATCGTATCGTTTAACAGAGTCCGTAGGCGATTGTTTTCGGCTGCATCTGGTCCAGGTTTGACGACCAGCACAGCGACATTGCCCCGCGTTAGGGTGCTGGCGATCTGCGTCCGCACCTTATTTGTGAAGATTTCCTGAAAATCGATTTTCTGTAAGCCACCCTGCCACAAAAGGGCAGGCGTATCCACCACAGATGGATCTCGCACAACCACGTAAGGTAGAGTGATATTGGGCGGCAGGCGATCGTAAATTGCCTGAGCATCTTTAGTCAGTGGCTTTCGAAGGTCCACCTGATGCACTGTGGCATTGATGCCCCACGGTGCCAGCGTGGTGGGCATTTTGTCGGCAACTTCCCCACCTGGTTTGAGGGCACTGCTGAAAACAGTCCGATCTTTCTCGCTGATCTCCTGATCGTGAAAGATCACCACCTGAAAGCTGGCTGGTTGCCAGCGTTCCAGTGCGTAACGAAACACGGGAATGCTGCAGGCCGTTGCATCAGCGGTAAAACAGGCCAGGATGATGAATGCGGATACAAAACGTAACATGAAATCTTGGCTGGAGCGAAACAGCTTCTTACTATCCAGCCTACCCACCGTAGCGGGTTTGTCAACCAAGCATCGATTTACTTGTGCATAGCGCCATGGCTTATTAAGTACATGGGTTGGTCGGAATTAATTCTGACTTTATGCCGATTTACGATCATACGAGGATCCAAATACATTGTCATGTGTCCATTTCGTTAGAAGATAAATTGAGCAGGAGCCATTTTGTATCCAAGAGCAACTGAAAGTTATTGAAATGGGTATTGATGCATTCATTGAAACCGAAGAGGGAATGGCAAAATCTGCATTGTTTGATACAGATGGTTTGACATCTCTTCTTGTAGCTTCGAAGTCGACTGATTCTACATCTTATTGCCTTCGGTTTATTGATCCCTGGGGCGATACGACATTCAATCAACTTCAGTTGCCATTCTTAATTGAAGAACTTGAAGATCTAAACCAAAATCAGATTGAAAATCGGTGTTTACAGATTTGGTGAGTTATGTTAAGCTGGTCAGAATGTTCAACCTAGGCAAGTCGACCAACCTTTGGAGATCAAGGATGATCCGACCGAACATTACTAAATGGAATCAAACCACCGATGATTTGCGTCGCCTGGCTCTGGAATCCGAGCATCCTCGTACTCGGGAGCGGTTTATGGCTTTGTACCAAATTGCTCTTGGTCACACTAACGCGACTGCTTATGCCGCAGAAATTGGACGTTGCGACGATATGTTGTTGAACTGGGTTCATAAATATAACAACCATGGACCTGACGCCTTGATTTATCGGCGTACTGGCGGCCGTGTCCCCCTTTTGTCCAGTCGCAGATAGAGCAGATCGTTGATGCCGTTCTGAAAAGCGATCCGGTAGATCACCAATTGCCAGGCCACGGATGGACGATCAGGAAGTTGTGCAATTGGATCGGTTGTCAATTCCAGCGGTATGTATCTCGGAATACCGTGCGGCGGATCCTGCACTTAGCGGGATTGAGCTGGAAGAAATGCAAGAAACTGTTCGGCAAAGGGGACCCTGAAAAGCGGGCCGAATACCTGAAACAGTTCGCGGACATGTACCAGCAAATGTGTCGCGGTGATATCGTGATCATTTATATTGATGAATCCCATTTTCATCGTGATATGGACTTGGGCTATACTTGGTGGCAGGGAGAATCGGCTTGGCAAGTGAGTGATTGCCCTCCGCTGTCCGATCGCATCAACTGGTATGGTGCTTACAATTTCAGTGCCGGTGCATGTTTGATCTGGAACGAAGGCAAATGCAACAAGGAAAACACGGCTGAATTTTTGCACCGAGTGAACGATTGGGTAGAAAGACAAGGTCGACGTGTTGTGGTAATTTGGGATGGAGCACCTTGGCACAAGGCGAAGTTCGTTCGAACCAAAGCCAGCGAGTTGGACATCGAAATAGTAGTTTTGCCCAGTTATAGTCCCGATTTCAATCCCATTGAAGGGTTATGGAAATGGATGCGTGAAGAGGTCACGCAACATTGTTGTTTTGCAACCTTGCGTGACTTGTTCGACGCTTGCAAAGGATTCATCGATACATTGAATGAAACTCCGGATGAAATAATTAAAAGACTGTGGCCAAGATTTGAAGTCGATCCTCAAGCGGAAAAACTCCGATTTTCAATCTGATTTAGGTTTAGTAAAGAAAATTGGTGATCCCAAACTCATTGAACGTGCCCAACAACTTCGGCAACTCGCAGTAAATGCAATAAACGAAGTTAATACCTATCTGAAGTTTTATGGCGATTAATGTCTTTCACCGATGAATTTGTTGTTATCTGCTGCAAATCTTCAAAAAATCTTGATGCAAATCGTCGAGAAATTATTGTTCAGGGACTTTACTTCGCAAACTGAACCAATTGTTTTTCGCCAGGGCGGACGCTGATTGTCTTGTTGTGGGTGTATTGCTTACCGTCAATTTTCCATTCGGCTCGCAGTTCATAGTGGTACAGGGCAGTGCCAGGTCGTACGGCACTGCCAAATTGGCGACTGGTGCCTGAGCCAGCGACTTTTTCCCCATCCACGTACAATTCCGCATCTTCAGTCGGCAAAGCGACTTCCACATCGATCTCTGCGGCAGTGGGGTTCGGGAGCGGCAGCACCTGGGGATTCCCAGCAGGTTGCAATGCTGGTAATTCAATTTTCGGAGCCTGCCGTGTGTAGTTATCCGGCGGTAGATAGTCCCCACTGTGCATGTCACGCCAGGGCATGTCATTCACATCTGGCAATGGCCGGGAACGTGGACGAACGCGACCAGGAAAGTACACTTCTCGCCTCGTTTCCGGATCATAACCGTAGTAGCCAAAGCCGGGAAAGCCATAGTCGGGTGGGATCGGGAAAAACTGACTGTCCGCACCACCAAAGACACCCGGAATCGGCCGGTAACTAGGCACCGGTGGGCCGTACATGCTCATGCCGTTGCCCCAGAAACCGTTGTAGTGGGAAGGCATAAACAACGGCCCAACCCATGGACCATATCCCCAGCCTGGGCCAATGCCCACACCCACGCCAACACCAAAACCATATGAACGAGTTTGTGCAGAGGCCTGCGAAGAAAATTCGCTGGCTAACAAGAGTGGCAGAGGCAAAAATAATCGGATAAATAAACCACGCATGAAAAGTTCCCCCTGCACAGATACGATGAAGTGGTATTCGTCCAGATTACCCACTTTCATGCACCAGTGCGGGACAGAGAACGCGATTATTACTGAATTGGCTTCGCTGTAACGGCTAAAAATGCACTTTTCCACATGAAATGAATACTTGGTGCAACCCGCAAGGATGGCAAAGGTGGTTCAATAATCGGAAGCCAGTAACTCGTGCTGAACTCCAAGCTTTACTCGATCAAGTGAGATTGTCACCAAATCCATTACAATGAAGACAATAATGCCAGATGAATTGCTCATAGCCATCGGATCAGGGAATACCGTTTCTTTGAAGGATGTCACTGAAGCATGCCCAGATATCAATGCTTCTGGAAGCCGTGTTGACCGAACCGTCTTGATGGCGGCTGCCTTTGCCGGAAACGTTGATTTGATCAAAGATCTCGTTGAATATGGTGCCGACGTGAATGCAACCAACAGAGATGGTATGACTGCATTACATGAGGCTGCTGGGATGGGCCGCATAGAGGCCATCAAGTTACTGCTCGACTCACATGCCAATATTGAATCCGAGGCTTGCTACGGCGAAACGGCATTGATTCTCGCTGCGGCACACGGTGAACTCGATGCCGTAAAGACTCTTCTTGACTCGGGTGCGGATGTACTTCATCGTGATACGACCGGAGCAACGGCTGAAGTCATTGCAGAATCAAAAGATGAAGCTGAAGTTGTTGCTTTGTTGCGCAAAGCTGAGACTGGCAACAGATTACTGGATTAGCGAAAACCGATGAGAAAAATCTAACAAAACAGATTGCAACGATTATTCCTGCAGTTCAATTGCCATCATCTGAGTGCTGGTTCGTACGTACATTCTAGTCCCCACAAACGCGGGATGGGAATACAATCCTTTCTCGTCTTCAACGATTTTCACCCGACTGATCGGCTGAAATTTGTCTGCCTTGGGGTCCAAAAGGATTAACTCTGCCTTACCTGTAATAATGAGAACTCTTTCATCGGTTGCGACTGTGGCACCGTAGTCGCTGAAGGCGGGATCGTCGCTGTCATATACTTCGTTCAGTTTGTTATTCAGATCGAGGCAGTACAGGCGATGCCAGATACCAAACAGGCGGGCACCTGCCAGCACTGGTGTATGGGATTCTGGCGAAAGATCGCGGTGCCACCCAATGGGTTTGCTGATAATTTTGCCATTTTTGTCGAACTGAAAGACACTGGTGCCATTGTTTTCCAGTGCCAGAATCAGTTGCTGGTTTCTGATGATGGGCGTCGAAACATTAAATTTGCTGGCGGTTTCCGGCCGCAGTTCCCAAAGTAGTTTGCCGGTTGCCACATCCCAGCCACACAGCGAGGTTTCATCCATCCCCACAATCTGCAAGGTGGGGCCAATTTTGGCAGCATTCAGAGACCCATATGAAGCGGGGCGACCGGGAGTTTTCCAGATGACTTTGCCCGATTTGGGGTTCAAGGCAACAATTGATGCCTCTTTGCCGCCTGGATTGATAATCAGTTTGTTATCAACAATCAGCGGACTGGAACATGTGCCCCACTTTCGCTCATCTGTGGCCATGAACTCAGCCCGTGTATCCATTTCCCACACGGTCTTTCCAGTCGGGAGTTCCAGGCAGGCCAGCCAGCCATATGCATTGTGAAAATACACTTTATCATCCACGATCAGTGGGGTTGCTCGCGACGAAGAACCATAGTCCAATAAGCCAATTGCCGGATTGCGATAGCTCCAGACGATTTTGCCCGTTTCAATTTCAAGACAGTGCAGAACATCGGTGGTATCGTTCAATTCGCGATCAGAAAACAGCACATATTGATCTGTTGCTGCCACCCCACCCAAACCGGGTGCGGAGGTCGGTACCGACCAGATGATCGATAACTTTTCGGGAAGTTTGGCAGGCAACCAGGATAACTGACCAGTGCGGTTTTGCCCACGCCAGCCAGTCCAGGGTGGGTTACCTACTTTTTTTTTGTGATTGGTTGGAAACCGTGCTTGGTTTCAATGGCAGTACACAACTTCGCATTGGATTTTACATCCAGCAGTGCCTGCGTAATCGTATCCGACAGTTCTGTGGAAAGTTCCCCACTCACAAAAGCGGTGACGAATGGCACAGGGGCAGTTTCACCGATGACACGCAGGTCGCCTTTCTTGATTTTCCCGCACCCTTCCAGCAATGGGTGGGCATAACTGGAAATTGCGGTAGCTGCTTTTTTGCCTTGCTGAAAGGCATCAATCACTTTGTAAGCACCGGCATCGCAGGCGATGGCAATGTCTGGCTCGGAAGTAATCTTCACGCCAGACGATTTCAGCAGCGTGCGGACTGCGGCATTCTTCTCGTCGCACTCTTTGGGACCAAAAATCAGATGGTAGCCATTCAAATCGGAAGGAGAAACAGCCATATCCAGGTGGTGCACCACCAGAAGGCCCGTCATCGTTGTTTTGCCATCTTTGCCAGTCAGTGAGGCAACAGGTTGCAAAGAGCGTTTCAGTACACTGGCCTCTGATTTGATTACCGAATCTTTCCCAATGACAATGTCAGCCTTCCCTTTCGATTTCTGATTCACTGCATCAGCCAACGATTCTGAAAAATGCACCACCACGGGGCGTTTTGTTTTGTCGGAAAGGTATTTTGCAAGCTGTTCGTAATCGCGTTGGGCATAGCCTTTGACGCACGGACAGGACAATGGCAATGCCAGCGGATCCATCACAATCAAGGTCAGAGGTTCTTGTGCCACTGCGGGAACAGCACATATTGAAAGCAATAACAGAAAAGTACGTCGAAACATGAGGATTTATCCGCTAACAGTGGGTGAAAATTACCAACAAGTACAAAGATTATTTCGCCATTTCCAGAAACTGAACTTTGGAACCTGGCTGATCGCAGAAAAAGATCATCTTTTCATCTTTGGAAACAGCAACCGCGACGTTTTTACAGCCCCCACTGAGTGGTGACTTGGCAACGGTGCAGATAAACTCACCTTCTGATGAGTATTTCTTAATGATCCCTTCCGATTCTGCGGTAAAAATGGTGCCTTGTGCATTCACTCGCAGGTTCATTGGGTTGCAGCACCCACCGAAGCAATCGGCGGGGCTTTCCTGACCCAGAGAAACGGTGGCTCGCTTGCCATATGCACCGATGTTTTTGCCGTCACGATTGTAACGGGCAAAACGGTGCTTGGTGTTTTCTGCAATCAACAGATCATCGCCAGCAACCTGAATGTCCATTTGACCACAGCAGCCACTGATCCCGTTGATGATTTGCTTTGCTTCTTTGAAATCGTGGCTGGTACGCCAGATTGCATAGCCATAGCCAGTGGTTTCACCAGTGACAATAAAGAGATCTTTCTTGGAAGCTGCAATGGCGTTGATTACTTTCAGCCGGCTAAGAGTTTGTTCTACCACCGATTCCACGCTCAACTGATCGTAATATTGTGCGGAAACCTTGTAGCTTTCCATGATGCGTTCGTACTGCTGTTTCTGAGTCTTCTCGGTGGGGGTCAGATCTTCTGGTTTTTTCTTGTTCAACACTTCCAGACGATCGGTGATCAGTTTCTTGGAGTTTTCGAACGATTGTTTCTGAGCTTTAATCTGGGTTTCGGCTGCTTTTTTCAAGTCTTCGCTGTTTTCCAGTGCCTTGGCAATATGGGGCAAGGTCAGCCGGCTGAGTTCTTTCCCTTTGGAATCGTATCGGGCAACAATGCCACTGCCAGCTACAAACACAGTACCGTCCGTACCCGCATTGATCGATTGAGCATGAAAGTCCAACTTCCATACATCGACAACTTTCCGATCTACCACAACGTGGATTTCGGATTTTCCTTTGCCAGGTGCGGGTGCCATCATTTTATGCATCCCCACCAGGCCAAGCAGGCGACCTTCATTGTCCAGACACAACGTCTGTAATGAAAGGGTTTTATCCGCAGAACGCAATTCAAGGTCGCCCGTTTTCACGTGGCTGGGTTCTGCATCATTCTTCGTTTCTGTTTTCTTGGTATCAGCCACCAGAGTGGTGGTGCTGGCACCCACCAGAAACAAAGCTGCCAATTGTCGAATTTTCATCATTTTTGTTGAACTCTTCAGGACTCGAGCGTCATTCATTGACGAATCATACCAGATAGCATAACTGAAATTGGACATTGTTACAAAAAAGTTAGTGAAAAATTGTATCTTTCAGCAATAAAATGAGAGCAAACTCATTTTATTGGCAGTCAATCGCATATATGTACGACTATGAATATATAATTCTTGCTATATAACAGAATTGCTTTACAGCAGTGTGCGGCTGCATCCGATTTTCAGAATCGTCATAACTAATGGAAATTAAAGAAGTTACGATGAATAACGTCTGCCCGACCTGTGGGCACCCGTGGTTTGTTGCCACTGGGAACGGAACAAAGACGAGCGACCCCACCACTTCGGGAATGGTCGACCTTATTGCTGCTCAACTGGGCGTTCCTACTCACCTGGAGCGGAGTAGTCGCCTGGCTGAATTGAACCTCGATTCATTAGATCTGGTCGAGTTCATCATGGATGATGTGGAGCAGAAGTGATGATTTCATGAAGATGGTGTCTGTTCGGATGTGTCCCACATAAGAATGAGGGAATCATTAGAGGATACATCGTGGAAAACAATCGTCGTCAATTTCTTACCCTGGTGGGGGCTGGTTCGCTTGCTGCCATTACAGGAACTCCACCTTCAGAAGCTGCACCGCTGCCGTTAAAACGCAAAAAAGGTGCCCCACCTGCATTTTTTACACCAATTGAACCGAGCAAAGCGGATAATCTGGTGCTGCCGCAAGGATATCAGGCACAAATCATTGCCCACTGGGGCGATCCGTTAGGTTCCAAAGATCCTGAAGGTAATCCAGAACATTTTGGCTTTAATAACGATTTCACCGCCTATTTTCCCATTGATGCTCTGACCGGTGGGAAAAGCTGCACCGAAGGGCTGCTGTGGGTGAATCACGAATACCCAAATCCGCTGTTTGTCAGCGATTATCCCCACCCACCCAAGGACTTGGAATCACCCGAATTGAAGACCTGGATTGCCCTGAAAAAAACCAAAGAACAAATCATTCTTGAGAAAAAATCGGTCGGTGGCAGCGTGCTGCACATTAAATTGGTGGATGGAAAGTGGCTACTGGTGGCCAATTCAAAATTCACCCGCCGATTCACCGCACTTTACCCACAGATTGAACTGAGCGGTCCATCGAAAACGCTTGTTCCCCACGGCGTTGGCACGCTGGCAAACTGTTCTGGCGGCCGCACCCCCTGGATGACTGTAATGACCTGTGAGGAAAACTATCCAGAATACAACACGCTGGAAACCTGTCGCTGGTCTGATGTCCCAGGGATGGAAATCGACGAACTACAATATGGATGGGTGGTTGAAATTGACCCGTTTGGTGACTTGCCACCCAAAAAACACTCTGCACTGGGCCGCTTTAAACATGAAAACACCACCTGGGCAGTAGGGTCCACCAAAAAGTTTGTGGTGTACATGGGCGACGATGAAGCCGATCAGTGCTTGTACAAGTTTGTTTCCAAAAATCCTCTGATTGATCTGAAAGACCGTGCTGCCTGTAGCAAGTTACTGGAAGAAGGCACCCTTTACGCAGCAGATATGGGCAAGGGTCGCTGGATTCCACTGGTTTATGATGCACCCACTGCAGCAAAGATTCATTCTTCGAAGATTTACCTGGCGATGCAGAAGGCCGATCCGAAGTTTCAAATCACCAGTCAGGGAGAGTTGCTGATTCACGCACGTGTGGCAGCAAAAATCCTTGGTGCAACTCCACTGGATCGCTGCGAAGATTGTGAAGTCCATCCCAAGGATGGATCGTTGTATGTGGCACTCACCAACAATACCAAGCATGGCAATTTTTATGGCCATATTGTGCGATTGGTGGAGCAGGATGATAATCCCGAAGCAACCAGCTTTGAATACGAAGTTTTCCTTGCAGGTGGGCCGCAAAGTGGTTTAGCATGTCCCGATAATCTGGCGTTTGATGCGGATGGCAACCTGTGGTGTGTGTGCGACATTTCCAGCAGCAAAATCGGTTCTGGTGTTTATAAATCATTTGGCAACAATGGTCTATATGTGATTCCCACTTCGGGCGACAGTGCAGGTGATGCCTTTCAGTTCGCTTCGGGCCCGAACGATGCAGAACTGACTGGCCCCTGGTTCAGTGAAGATGGCAAAACATTGTTCCTTTCCGTGCAGCACCCAGGGGAAGAATCTCCAGATAAACAGAATTTGACCAGTAACTGGCCCGGAAAACCCGGCGATATTCCCAAACCAGCCGTGGTAGCAATTACTGGCTTTCCGAAAGAGTAAGCCCACCGGTGGCACCGGCTTCCAGCCGGTTTTCTTATTGACCTTTCTCAGAACATAAAACGCCAACATTTTCTTCCACCCGCTTGCAAGTGGCTTTGCCTCCGATAGGATGCTATTCTCGACAGGTTTGCTGGATGCATTCCAGCAACGAAGAGGGAAGATGGTGTAAATCCATCGCGGGGCCGCCGCCGTAACCGGTGAGACCGAGAACATTTTGCCACTGCGGGAAACCCGTGGGAAGGCGTTTTCAGGTCGCACATAGCCGGGAGCCGGAAGACCTGCCTGACGAGAACGTTCGCAGCCCCGGCACCGGGCGAGCGGTCGGCAAGTTACCAAATGCGGTACGTACTCCGCAACCGATGCGCTCCCTCCAGGTCCGGGCAACCCGCTCGTACCAGCGGAAGGATTTTTCATGTTCTCTGAGTTTGGTTCTGGTCGCTTTCGGCGACGCGCATTCACCCTGATTGAGCTTCTGGTGGTGATTGCCATTATTGCAATTCTGATTGGCCTGTTGTTGCCTGCCGTACAAAAAGTGCGTGCAGCAGCAAATCGGGCACGCTGTCAGAACAGTTTGAAACAGTTAGGGCTGGCTGTACACAACTATGTCAGCACGTACGATGGCACCCTGCCGCCGGGACGCACGGTGGAAAACGGGGCAGATCGCTGGTGGTTTGGAGAAACCAGTGGCACCAATGTGGATGTGACCCGTGGGCACCTGATGCCTTATCTGGAAAACAATCGGGCAGTTCTGCGTTGCCCGGAAGTAGATCCTTCGAAGATTCAGCAGCGTTATTCTGGTGGAACGGCCGGTTATGGTTACAACTACACCTATCTTGCGCCGCTCAGCTATCCTCCACCCACGTATTCGCCCGTATGGCAAAAAATGAATATCAGTGCGGTGCAGAGTACCAGTGCCACCATCACATTCACCGACAGTGCGGGCACCTGGATTGATCCCTGGCCAACAGGAAATCCAATACTGATTGAAGTTCCGATGACGGAAGCACCTTCGGGCCAATATCCTTCGGTGCATTTTCGCCACACCGGTTCAGCGAATGTTCTCTATCTGGATGGCCATGTGGAAAGCCACCCACGTGGGGATCGCAATCCCCCACCATCATGGGAACCAGTCAGTGCCAATACTCTACGGAATAAAGAATTGTTGTTCGACATCGGCACTACCGATGCCAGTTGGGACCGGGAGTAGTGCGATGAGTGCCTGTAAAGAAATTTGCGTTTCTTGTGGAAATAATCCTGTGATCAGTGGATCAAAGAATTGGAATAGTTACTGATTACGTTAAATTAATGAACTCACTTCAAATCGCCTGTTATTGTCTGATGTTCCTGAAATCCCATGTTACAGACAAAACGATTGAAAAACAGTTGCTTGGGCCATGGGAAGTGATCTCAGTTCGTGTAGTTGGTGTTGATGCTGATGCTGATTATGCTGATCATGTTGATGCTTTGCGTGATCTTATCTTATCATTATTCCAGATCATCCATATCAGGAGATCGCCGAAAGAATGGAAGGCAGTCCTTTATTCCAAAAAGGAAGAATTTGCCCGTACAGTTGGCAATATTTCAGTTCGAAGTGGAAAAATCAGTTTTCAAGAAAGCCTCGAATTGATATGGTTTACAGAGAAGAAAAAAGTCCCCATCAAAGGCTCAATGATGTTTGAAGGGAAGCATTTATTGATAACGGTTGATATGCAGAAGCGACCCGTAAAAGATGAACCATTCCCGGATCAACTTGTATTTAAATGTAAGCGTTGGAAGTGATTCAAACAAAACGGAATATACACATATTGAAGTGTTTTAGGTATCAAAACAATGATTTGGATGCTGCCAACTTTGGGACTTTGCTCAGACTGTTTTGGTTTATCCCCCATATCCCTGTGGGTGGGAGCTGTGCCACTGCCAGGCACTACTGATAATTGCATCCAAAGTGGGGAAACTTGCCTGCCAGCCCAGGTGCTGTCGGATCTGTTCTGAAGATGCTACCAACCGTGGCGGGTCACCGGGACGACGTGCAGCCAACCGCACTGGAACGGTTTTACCACTGATGCGTTCCACAGCCTGCACAATTTCTTTGACGCTGAAGCCGTGCCCGTTACCCAGGTTGAACGCACGGTAGCCCGGGGTGGGGTCTTCCAGTGCCAGTGCGTGGGCCAGAGCCAGGTCGGTCACATGGATAAAGTCGCGGATGCAGGTTCCATCGGGAGTGGGGTAATCCTCCCCAAAAATAGCTAATTCTGGCCGCACTCCCAAGGCTGCCTGGATCGCCAATGGAATCAGGTGCGTTTCTGGGGTGTGGTCTTCACCAATCGTGCCATCACTGGCGGCCCCGGCTGCGTTGAAATATCGCAACGCAGTACAACTCAGGCCATAGGCTTCGGCGTAGTCTGCCATCACCTGCTCTATCATCCATTTGGTTCTGCCGTAAGGGTTGATTGGCAGTTTCGGATGGTTTTCGTCGATGATCTCCTGCTGTGGATTGCCGTAGACCGCTGCCGAACTGGAAAACACCAGACGTGGGACACCATTTTTTCGCAGGCACTCCAGTAATTGAATGCTGTTCACCACGTTATTGCGATAGTACTTCGATGGGTGGGTAACTGATTCCCCCACCTGAGCGTGGGCGGCGAAATGCACGACCGCTTCGATGCGATTCGACAACACCGTGTGGTCGAGAAGGTGTTGATCGGCCAGATCGCCCACTACAAGGTGAGGTGGGGAAATGACGCACCGATGGCCTGATGAGAGATTATCATAAACCAGCACATCGTGGCCACGGTCCAGCAGTAATCGATAGGTGTGGCTGCCAATATAGCCAGCACCACCAACGAGAAGAATCTTCATGCAAATCCTTTCACAACAAGCACTTACGAAATCATTTCGACATTCGGTTATATATCAGATTTTTGTTTTGTCTGGCACGATCGCATTTTTGGGAATCACGACGATACCATCGCGGATGTAGTAGAACGGGCCATCCACATTCTGTTCGGACCCACGGTAATTGATCACCACATCATTCCCAACACGGCAATCTTTGTCCAGAATCGCACGTTCGATGATGCAACCAGTTCCCACGTTAAAGCTGGGGATACCGTTTTTCTTATTATCGGCACGTTCCGCGTCTGACTCGAAACGGTCCGCACCGATGATGACCGAATCTCGGATGATCGATTTTTCGCCAATACGGCATCGGACGCCTAGCAAACTGCGTTTGATTTCGGCGTTCGGCAGCACCACGCAGCCATCGCTGATCAGACTGTCTTGAATGGTGGCAGAACAGATGCGGGAAGCAGGCAGATACCGCGTATTAGTATAAATAATCCCTTCGGTGCTGAAGAAATCAAACTCCGGTGGGTCTTTCGCCAGATCCAGCGAACAACTATGGTACGATTTGATGGTCCCAAGATCTTCCCAGTAACCATCAAACAAGTGGGACTGTACCTTCAAGGTTTTGAAGTATTTCTGCACAATATGGCGGCCAAAATCGGAATCTTCCGGGTCTTTCGCCAGCAAATCGAGCAAAACTTCCCGTTTGAACAGATAAATACCCATACTGGCCAGGTAATGCCGACCTTTACATGTGATCCCTTTCGATTCAATCCATTCGGCAGCAGTAAAGAAAGGAGTGTGTTCACCTTCAGAAACTTTGGGCTTTTCGATGAACGATTCAATCTGCCCGCTCTCATTAATTTTTAAGATGCCAAAGCCGCTGACATGACTTTCAGGCACTGGCAGCACCGCCAGTGTCACATCGGCATCGGATTCGACATGGGTTTGCAGAAGTTGGCGATAGTCCATTCGATAGAGTTGATCCCCACTGAGGATCAGGTCATCGGTGGCGAAATGCTCTTTCACTTCGCTGAGTTGCTGACGAACTGCATCGGCGTTCCCCTGATACCACCGCGATCCTTCCATTGTCTGTTGTGCGGCAAGCACTTCGACAAAAGACTTACTAAACTTATCAAAACGGTAAGTATTCTGGATGTGACGGTGCAGACTGACGCTCATGAACTGGGTCAGTACGAAAATACGCCCCATGCCACTGTTGATGCAGTTACTGATCGGAATATCAATCAGGCGATATTTGCCCGCAACGGGAACTGCGGGCTTGGCCCGATCTTTTGTTAAGGGGAATAATCGCAGCCCCTGTCCACCACCAAGAATTAAGCTAAGTACCGAACGGTTCATGATCACACGGGGGTTGGAGAGTGAACAAAGTCCGTCGAATGGTGGGAAAGTCTGCAGACCGTAATCCCATCACCATCAATGACTTTGGGAGTTAATTTTGCAACAATAGTGGCTGAAAATCAAAACCATTCCCAGCCTGCTTTCACTTATTATCAGGATTTTGCCAGCAAATTCAAATAAGAAACGATCTTTGCTGCCAGGAGGTCTGCCTGTTCCGTGCAATCATTCATCGCAATTCCGTGGTAAGCGTTGCCACCCAGAAACAACCCCAGGTGGTGCTGCAACTGCTGTTCAATCCGTGCCACGCGTGCCAGGTGCCCCACGTGGTATTGGGGAATGGCCCGTTCCCAACGCACCACGCGGGAAAATACTGGTTCTGCAGAAAAACCCATCATTCGCCCCACTTCACGGTGGGCAAAAACGCTCAATTCGTCGTCAGATCGATCCAACATTTCGGTCTGTCCGGCCCCACCAATAAGGGCACGCCAAAGTACGCAGCCGTGGGGAGCCCGTTCCGGGAAAATCGAACTACACCATTGTGCCCCCAGGATCGTCTGCGGTGCGTGGGGCACAATAAAGCCAAAACCATCGTGCGGTGCAGTGCGGACATCCGCTTCGCGATAGCCCATCGCAACCACTGCGATCCGGTTGTAAGGAATCGCCGCGACCTCCGTTGCCAGGGTTTCATCCACTCGGGCCAGCAGGTCTGCCTGAACGTACGCAGGGTTGGTCAGGATAACTACATCAAACGATTCCGTATTCGTGGGATCAACACCCACTTCCCACGTGGGGGAATTGCTTGCTTTCCGCAGCACCTGAATGGGTGCATCGACTTGCAGCGTTACCTGTTGCGACTGCTGGAGTTGCGAAGTAATCTGATCGGTCATCACTTGCAGGCCACCCACAAACGACCAGGTAGCGGGGCGTTTCAGAGCGTTGCCAGATTCTTTCGCCTGTTTCCGACGCAGTTTTCCCGCAGCTGAGACACCACGCAGCACGCTGCCGTGTTCTTTTTCGTACTGTGCCAGGCGGGGGAAATTGGCTGGCAGGCTCAGTTTTTCAGGATCACCGGCCTGAATACCAGTAACCATCGCTCGGGCAAAAATCGACGCAATTTCCTTACCTGCCCGTCGTTCCGCGAATTGCATTACCGTTTCGTCTTCTGGCAGTGGCAGTGGGGAACGCCGATACTTTTCTGTCAGTAGCCGCCATTTGGCCCCCACAGAGAGCAGTGGGGAAAACAAAAAACTCAACAACGAGCCGGGAAGTTTCTGCAACCGCTCGTTCAGATACAAATACCGATTTTTCTGTGCGGCAGGGCTGGCTTCCAGCAATTGGCTACCCAGCCCCACATCGTGGCACAGATTGATCGTTGATGGCTTATTGCTGAAGATACCGTTGGGACCCGTTTCCACGCGAAAACCACGATCTTCTATTGTGCCAATCATCCCACCGAAACGTGGGCGACCTTCAAACAGCGAAATTGCCGCATCGGTGGTCTGGCGAAGGCGAAAAGCTAATGCCAGGCCAGAAAGACCCCCACCGACAATTGCAATTTTCCGTGGCTGATGCATCATTGTTGCTCAAATAGCTCTTTCAACGTCTCAGTAAAAGCATCCTGCTGCCTCGTGGGGATGGTTCGCACATCAAGTACCACGGCATCGTGCACGATTCTTGCCAATACAGGCGGCCTGGCCAGGGTGCGTAACTTTTTCGCAAGTTCTTCCGAAGACCAGTCGGAATGAACCAAGCGCACGCCCCAACTGGGCATCGCAGAATCGGGCAGTGTTCCCCCACCTAGATATGCTTCAGTGGGCACCACCTGGATCTGCCCTGGTGGGAAATAACTCTGCAATGCAGTTGCCAGCGTGCGTGCCTGGGATTCCACCTGAGCCAAAGGGCGACGGTACATTTCCTGAGTTGGCAGTGGCTCTGATGCTTTCCCACCCTGCAAGTGGTGCAGCAAAGTTACTTCCATCGCAGCCAGCGTCATTTTATCCAGTCGCAACGCACGCATCAGTGGATCGGATTCTATTCGATCGATCCATTGCTTTTTGCCCACAATCAGACCTGCCTGAGGCCCACCAAGCAGTTTATCGCCACTGAAGAGTACCACGTCCGCACCGGTGGCAATACTCTCCTGCACAGTGGGGTCTGCCTGCAGACCATACTGTGAAAAATCTTCCAGCGCCCCACTGCCCAGGTCGTCGATCACCGGCAGATGATATTTCTTTCCCAATTCTACTAGTGCCTGCAGTGGCACACTTTCGGTAAATCCCTGGATACGATAGTTGCTACAATGCACCCGCATCAGTGCGGCGGTATTCTCATGAATATTCTTTTCATAATCCGCCAGCCGAGTAATATTTGTGGTGCCCACTTCACGTAAGGTGGCACCAGAAACCGTCATGATTTCCGGAATGCGAAAACTACCACCAATTTCGACGAGTTGCCCACGTGAAACGATCACTTCTTTGCCGGTGGCAATCGCACGCAGAACAATGATGGTGGCTGCGGCACAATTATTGACCGCGGTTGCCGATTCGCACCCAATCAGGTGCTGTAATGCACTTCGCAGTGGGAGTTGTCGTTTTGAGCGTTTCCCACTTTCTAAATCCAGTTCCAGATTACTGTAACCTGTTGCCACGGCACTGGCTGCGTGTGCTGCCGCTGGCAGAATTGGTGCCCGCCCCAGATTGGTGTGCAGAATAATCCCGGTGGCATTGAACACCGGCTGAATTTTGGGCTGGTGCATTTGATGCAAGCGTTCGCGAACAATAGCATGGTAATCTGCAAGTGTTTGAAGAGCAGACGCACCCTGCTGCAAGATGTTTCTGCGGGCTTCGGCCAACACTTCCCGAATTACGTTGACAATCTGGCGCTCATCGAAGTGCTGCTGCAATATCTGGTAGCTTTCCCCCTGTTGAAACTGATGAACGGCCGGTAATTGGCGTAGATATTTTTCGTTCATCGTTCCCACGCGAGGTGCGTCAACTCCCACATTTTCATCTTATGAATTGGGCAGTAGGGCTTCGCGATGGTGTCGCCGCCTCAGCAGGCCAGTGCCAGATCCGAAGTGATCTCCACGGTGGCACCATGGTAGTCGCACGCATCGTCGGGGTGCCACAAGGTCAAACCGGCCTTTGCACGTTCCATCAGAATGGCAATTTTTGCCTCGCTTCCTGGTTGTGCTGCGGTTGCCATTTCCGGAATAGCAGGTGTGCCACAGAAATTCCCCACGCCACGGTGGGCATATTTGCTGGTGCTGGGGTACAATTCTTTCACTCCGGGCGTGTAATAGCACGACCAGCACAGACCACGGGGACGATTTACTTTTGCATGAGAGCAATGACGGCACTTTAACATTTCAATTCTCCTTGATCAATCTATCTGACAATAAAACGAATATTTAATTTCTCTAAGTCTTTACACTGCTGCGGGTTGAGACACTTTTTCTTTCCGCACTCGTTTCGGTTGTTGTTCAACCACGGTGCCACGTTGGTGCAACACCCGCAACACTTCCGAACGCAGTTCGCGGCGCATTTTTTCGCGGGGCGTATCATCAAACCAATTCAGAAACCAGCGACAGGCAGCCTTCTGGCCCATGCGGGCTTCCGCTTCGCGACAGGTCTGGGTGAAAAAATCTTCCACTTCACCAGTGGTATCCAACCCTTCACCCTGCCACGCACAGAAGCCGATGGCACAACTTGCTTCGATGGGCCAGTGCCGCACCGTTCGCAAAGGTGGGGGCGATGTCGTCGCACCTTGGATGATCCGTTGGTCATCATTCAGCAACGCATCGTGCAACGCCAGCAAGCCAGTAGTGGAAAGCGAAGGTGCCAGACCTTCCCGCCAGATTGTTCGCCAATTATCCATGAATCCATCCTCCAGACACTTCCAGTTGATCCCCCAAAAGAGGATATATGAAATGTACATGCGTATATAATCGTTGTCAAGTATATTTTTGTTGAATTTATTTGCTTAATTTCGCATTAAATGCCCGCCCGAGCTGGGCCTGGGAGGTGATTGTTGTCGATTTAATATACATTTATAGACAATTATATAATAAAGTGATTTCCCGCAATTATCGACACGAATTTGCCGGCAAATCATCGCAAGCAATTATTTTCAAAGAGCTTACGTCGATGAAAGGGAATATTCTCTGTCAAGGTTGGTAGTTGATGAAAAGGTCTATGATTGCCTTGGATTTGTGGTTTGCAGAAAAGTGCTGAATCGAGCAAAAATTTTTGGATTTTTTTCTGTCTTCAAATCAGATGCAGTAGGGATCTGGGGTATCTTTGATTTCGCGGTAAAGTGTGCTGAGCGTAGTAAAGCCGAGTGATTCGTAGAGCCGCATTGCTGCCACGTTACCAGTAGTGGCTTCGAGTGTTACGCGGGTAATTCCCGCTTGCTTAAAACCATTCAATGCCAGTTCCAGGCATTTTCGCCCCAGCCCACGGTTCTGGTGGTCCGGGCATACGGCCAGATTCATAATGTAGCCGGAATCCGGACTGTCCTTGATCCCCTGTACCACGGCACAGGCACCAGTGGGGCCAGTAATCAGCCAGGTGGTTGTGGGCAGAAAACCGGGATGGCTGATGGTATTGTCCATCAACCCCAGGGTAGTTTGCAGGCTCCCAAGCCTGGGGAACAGCAAGGCATCCAACGTTTCGGCGAAGGCGGCAGCCAGCACCATCGCATGATCTTCCAGCAATTCCGGGCACCATGGTAAAGCCAGATAGCCGGTGGGCAATGTGGTTGGCAGAGATGTTTTGCCATACCACACCATGCGGGTGCGATGAACCATCAGTTCGTTTGTGGTGTTCCAGTGGTTCATGGGTGTAGCTCCAGTCAACAAAAATTAGAATACACCAAAAACCGGGAGAAGAAATCTCCGTTGAACGTTTTTCCGGTCAACATCGAGAAATGATTGTCAGTTGAGTGCAATGCGTGCGTTTTTTTCCATTTCCTGCCGCAGATTTGCGAAGTAACTGGTCAGTTCTTCCGCACTGGCGACCTTTCCTTTACTGCAACTGCCGGTGGAACAACCACTACCACAACTACTGCACCCACCAGACTTGCTGGAGCCGCACGTGGTGCAGCCCGATTCCTGCGGTGCTGTCTGCTTGCGGGTGTGGTCTTCCACAAACACCCGCATCTGAAACTCTTCTGCCAACTCCAGCACGACAGAATCCAGATTGGTTTCCTGCCAGTGCAGCACTTGAATGTAGGCCACATCATGGGAAAGCAGCAGTTCACAGTCAATCACCATCACGGGAAGATCGTGGGCTGCCACCAAATTCTCACACTTTTCTAATATTTGTCGCGCTTTGGCTGTTGCTGCGGTGTGGGCTTCCAGGTCTGCAACTGTGGCTGTTCGAAGCAGGGAATTGGGGGGTTCCTGCCGCACCAGGGCGGAATCAGCGGATAATTCGTCGATAATCTGAGCAATTTCACTCCCACGTGGGGTGGTAATCACCACCGAACTGCCACGTGGCAGGGGGTGGTCGCTGGCAATATGCCCCAGATAGCGATTCAGGCCGAATTGAACCAGATGATGCATGAGAAAACAAACGCTCTTTTTCGAATATCGATATCTGTTAAGATATACTGCCCACTGGGGAATTCAGGAAGTTTCCCGATATCGGCCAAAATAGGGAGGATGCCATGGCCAATTTTCGTGGTCACATTACCACATCAACCATTACCGGCCTGCTTTATGGTGGGATCGGTGTGAACCCGCTTGGCATGGAACCTGCCACAGCAATTCTGGGTGGCGTGGCCGCCACCGTGGGGGGATTATTGCCCGACCTGGACTGCAACAACGGTTACCCGGTTCGTGGCCTGTTTGGTGTAGCAGCCAGCTTTGTCCCACTGCTGTTGTTGCAACGCCTGCAATATACCTCGCTGAATCAGGAAGAAGTGATGCTGGTACTGATCGGCATGTATGTCTTCATTCGATTTGGCCTGAAACGCTTTTTTAACCGCCTGACGGTCCACCGCGGGATGTTTCATTCCGTGCCAGCAATGCTGATCGTTGGCTTAAGCATTTACCTGATCTACGATTCCGACGACCGGCAGAAAAAAATCTTTCTGGGAGTCGGGGCGATGCTTGGCTTCCTCTCCCACCTGATCCTGGATGAAATGTATTCTGTCGACTTCCGTGGAATCAAAATTCGACTTAATCAGTACGCAGGCAGTGCGTTGAAGTTTACTTCCAAATCATTCCTGGCCACCACGATTACTTACATTATTCTGATTGGGCTGAGCTATCTGGCATATGTCGATTGGCAACAAACCAGGCAACGCGGCCTCGAACGCCCCGGGATTCTCAGAAAACAACTTTCACTGTAAATCGAAGGAGCTGCCACGGATAGTGAAATGACGGGCAGTAAACTTGGCCTGCCTGGTGAGCCGAAGGCATTTGCCGCGGTGAGCCGATTTGACTTGTCGCGGTTACCTTGCTACACCTTCCTTGCGAGGGAAGGGGCTGGGGGGTTAGGTTGTCTTCCGATCACAACCTCATTCCCGCGAAAGCGGGAATCCATCGCCCAAAGCGCCAAGGAGGGAATTTCTGGCATTGTTAAAATAATCTCACGCCAAGCCGCAAGAAAACTACCTCATGAGCCGAAGGCGTTTGCCGCGGTCGTCTTACTGCCCTTCCGCACGAAGGAAGGCGCTGGGGGGTTAGGGTGCGGTCGAAGTTTGAAGACATGGATTCACGCCTGCGCGGGAATGACGATTGCATATTTCTTCGCGACTTTGCGGTCAATCTTTAATAAGAAATTCCCTTGCTGGCGCTGCGGGCTATGAAGACAAAAGCCGTCTGTAGCAAACGCCACCAACTCATAAACAGAGGTCAGAGAGAAAATTGAGCCAGGCTTTTTTCGCATGAACTCGAAGAACTTCGACTCAGAAGACAATCGCATAAGGAATGCTGCTATGATTCGAGCCAAGAAGCTGCATAATACTGTAATTGATTTTATTGTAAACGCTGCTATTCATGATCTGCAAACTGAATCAAAAGCTTGGTTTATCGATTTACTTGCGATACTCCATGATTCTGATCGAAAAGCATTAATAAATAAAATCAAAAACCTGATTCCATTGATAACAACTGATAGATTACTCGAGGCACTTGCTAGCACATTGCTTAATAATGATATTGATGAGCCTGATTTACGAATTGCGATACTACGACACGGTGGCACAAAATACCCATCTATTGAAATTGAATCATATCTAGCACAAACCACTACTGATACACATGCAAAGATTGTCGAGAATATTCTTTCAATTACATTTACTGATGTTGATAATTACTTTTATGACCTCAAGAAAATTGAACATAACATCAACTTGATTAATAGTCAAAAGTTGCACATTTTTACATTCTGCCATAATTTCTTTTCGGTCTACCATGGCGACAAATACAATTATGAATACGAAGTAGTTGTCGAATCACACGTTCGACTAGTAGAACTATATACAAAACATTGGGACTACAGTCTATTGATAAACTTGTTATTTTTGACTGCAACAAAACCTGTTTATTTTTCGCCATTACTCAATTTGCTTGCAAGTTTAAAGCCTGAAAGCAAGGACATTCCGCTGAATAATTTGCTGGATTTAATGGCGCCTTCTCAATTATCAGAAATTGAATATATAGATCTTTCTCGAGTGTTGATTTCTAAACTTAAAATCTTAATGATATACGACAAGAATGGACTTCGAAATTCTCAGTGGGCTGCATTAGCAAAAAATCAATCCTGCCCCAGAATTGTGCACACGATGATACAGCTTTACCTCAATCAATTCTGTAGACAATCTGATTTGGCCGAATTTCTTCAAGCTAGCAATTTGCTTGAAGACGATGTGCTGTGGGCGATTGATGAGTGTTTTCCAGTTAATATAGATAAGGATGTGGCTGATTGCTTGTGGATGCAAATCCGCAAAACACAATCCTTTGGTGTAAGTACGGAGCTATTGCTGCCATGTATTTGTAAGACTGGCAATACGCTTGATATACTTGAATTAATTAAGCCATTCTTGCTAAATCAAACGGCTGATTTCTTAGGGCATCTTGCGATTCAATATCTTTCTACAACTTTATGGTCAAATAATTTTATTTGTGATCGACTTCTTGAAATGATTCGTATTGCGATAATTGATTTACAGAAAGATGAAGAAGATCAGATGTATTTTGGATGCAGATATTTATTGAGTGCATTTCAATTTTCATCTTTAACTGAACGCCAAATGAAGGAATTACAATTAGAAATTACCCCAGCTATCCAATCTGATATTGTTGTACGGTTGCATTTCATATATTTGCAATCTTTATTAGGTCAACCTACCACACGGTCAGACTTTCTTGGCTTATTAGAGGATATGTATGGATTGGGTAGCGAATGGCGTGAAATGTCTGCTGAAGTGATTAGCAATGTCATCTTAGATGGCTAATTTTGCTGTTATGTAGTGAATTGGCATGTCGGAAAAGGACAAGCTTAGCAGACGGCCTTCGCTGGTTAGAGAGCGAAATTTAACCGCGATTTGCCCTGAGGAGATTGTAGCATGAGCGATCTCGGCTCACTGGTTAAATTTCTTTACGCACGCTTCTGGCTATTGTCCCCTTTTTCTTTCGTGACTTTGCTGTCAATCTTTAATAAGAAATTCCCTTGCTGGCGCTGCGGGCTATGAAGACAAAAGCCAACCCCGGGAAACGCCTTCGGCTCACAATCAGAACTGATACAGTAATTGACTTTTTTTTCGAAGCGCTGCCGATGAGAAGCAGCATTGAGATTAATATCCCAGCCGGTTCCGTACAATATGAAAAATAAAATTACCGAAAGTAAAGAACCACTGACTGTTGAAGCTATTGAGCTCTTTGAGCGTGCCATTGAAACTCGTTTGCCAAGTGATTACAAAGAATTTCTGCTGCTCTCAAATGGAGGCCGACCAGAAAGAACGCGGTTTGCAGTTGAAGGATGGCCTGGGGAATTTGGTGATGTGCATTTCTTTTGGAGTATCAATTTTGCGAGTCAGGGCAGTTTAGAATGGTGGTTTCGTGAATTGGCAGATCCTTTGATTCAGAACAATCTATTGGCTATTGGTGTTGATTTGGGTGGAAATTTTATCACTATTGGGACTTCTGAAACGAATTTTGGTGAAATTTGGTATTGGGATCCTACTTATGATTATATCGAGCTTACCGAAGGAAAGATGTTCTATTATCTTTCTAAGAATATTTTTGATTTTGTAGAAAATTTAGAATCTGATGAATAAGGGAATTTCATTCAACTAATTGAAATGCTGCTTTGAAAATGACTTCACGTAATGGTGCAGTACCTAAAAATTCATCAAAGTGGACATGTTTTGGCACGTCTTTCGAAGCGGGTCGCTTGATAATTTCGGGTGCCTGTGGCCACACAGGGCGATTCGTCCAGACATGGATCTCTTTTACTTTGCCCAGAATACCTTCCTGAACCAGTTCCACTGCACGTCGCAGGCCATTTTCTGCAGTCCCCTGGTTGCCCATCTGGGTGCAGACTTTGTACTTGCGGGCGGTTTCCCGCATCTGGCGAGCTTCAAAAACAGTGTGCGTCAGTGGTTTCTGGCAATAAACATGCTTACCCATGCTCATAGCAACCAAGCTGGGCCAGGCATGGTTGTGGTCGGGAGTACTGACCACCACGGCATCGAAGGTTTTCGATACGGCATCGTCAAACAGTTTGCGATAATCGAAAAACTTGGCTGCATCAGTCCACTTTTTTGCCTTGTTATTCAAAGTGTTTTCATCGATATCGCAAATTGCGGTCACGGTGCCCAGGGCGCCTGCCTGGTCAATATCACCGCCCCCTTTTCCGCCCACTCCAACACCTGCAAAACGCAGGGTGCTGCTTGGGTTATCTGCAGCACGCACCGCGGAGTTGCGGGAAGCGGTAAAAAAGTAGCCAACGCTGGCAGCACTGGTGCCAATAAACCACCGACGATCAATTCGTGGTAAACTCATGGGAGAGACTCCTGAAAAAATTCCTGTAAACGACTGGGCTAGTGTAACCTGAACGTTACATCGAAGCAACAATGAAGCACGAAATTCGGCGATCAATTATATAGCCAAATAGTTATATAATGTCCGCCAGCCCATGAATCCTCTTCTGAGATGGGGCTGTAAATATACGCAATTGGTTATATAACTAATCTTCTCTAGTATTAATTTTCCTTTTTTCTGGATTTTTTCTAAATCACCCCACGGTGGTAGCGAAATACTGTTGTTAGGTGTGGCACGCGACTGGGGCTATTGCATGAAATTTACCTACCGCTGGGGTCAACGACCTCTGGATGGTTACACGATTAAACGTGGATTAGGCCAGGGCGGATTTGGCGAAGTCTACTTTGCTGTCAGCGATGGTGGCAAGGAAGTGGCGTTGAAATTGCTGACTCGTGGCCGCACTGACACGGAACTTCGTGGGATCAGCACCTGTTTGAATCTGAAACATCAGCACCTGGTGCACGTGTACGATTTACGCACCGATGGCAAAGGCGATCACTGGCTGGTGATGGAATATGTGCACGGCGAATCGCTGGCAAGCATTCTGCAGAAACACCCCACAGGATTGTCCGTGGATGTGGTGAAAAAGTGGTTTTTGCAGACAGCACAGGCAGTTTCGTATCTGCACGATCACGCGGTGATCCACCGAGACATTAAGCCAGGAAATATTTTTCTGGAAAATGGTGAGGTGAAACTTGGTGACTACGGTCTGAGCAAAACGATTGTTTCCACATCACTGGACCACTCCGTAAATGTGGGCACCATTTACTACATGGCACCCGAAATGGGTCGCGGTACCTGCACCAAACAGGCAGACATCTATTCGTGCGGTGTAATGCTGTACGAAATGTTGACCGGGGAGTTACCATTCTCGGGTCAATCATTTACCGAAGTGGCGATGCGGCACCAGACCGAACTGCCCGAAATGACCAAAATACCTGCAGAGTACCTGCCCATCATTGCGAAAGCGTTACAGAAACGACCCGAAGATCGTTATCAGAACATGGAGCAGATGATTCGGGAAATCAATGCCATTGGCACAATTGAGTACAGCATTCTGCCTGCAATGCAGGATGCCCCACAGACAAAACCCGCTACGGAAGCAAAACCAAAACCTTTACAGCAAACACCGCCGCTGCCAAAAGAACGCCAGAATGTGGTGGTAAGTGCCACCAGCACCACGACCACATCGGCAACATTGGAACGACTTTCCACCTGGACCCTGGTAAAAGCTCGCCTGGCAGAAATTTCGCGTTCGATGGCTGCCGCACCGATTGCCGCAGGTGGGGTGGTTTTGACCTGGCTGATCGTTTCAGTGATATTCACACGTAACATTCCATGGGATGAACTGATCCCACTAGGTGGCCTTACTGTTTTGCTCTCCTGGGCTGTCATTTTGACGGCGAAGTTCTTTTCCAGTCAGAAGGGAGAGGGCAGTTGGCGAATGGCAGGCGTCGGTGCGATCATGGGCCTGGCTGCATTCTGGCTGGATGGCTGGACATTCCCGAAATTGATTGAAGAAGGCCAGCAGGTTGCCACCGAGCAAGCCTATCTGGGTGGATCGCTGCAGGCTTCGCAGGGTACAATGGAGCACCTGATTGGATATCCCCTGACATATGGCATTATTTTTGGGTTGACCCACTGGGGTGCCTTCATGAAACGCCACCGGAAAGAGCGTTTCAGTCTGGGTCCAGTCTTTGCAGTTGGGTTCTACGCTTTCATGACCTGGATACTCGGCTGGCGGTTGATGATCTCTGGCGATAGCCCGCCTTCCTTTATCTTCCTGGCAACAGCTGGTTCCGCAGCAGTAGTGCAGATGGTGAGTTCGTGGGCAGCCCCCCCACCTCCGATACCGAAACGGCGTCGAATTCATCGTTAGAAGTGTTAAAGGAATTATCGCAGGGAGATTAAATCATGAAATTACTATATAGCAATTTAGTTGTATTGTTACTATTCGGTGGGACTTTGTCGGTTCAGGCCCAGAATGAAAACCCACCGGAAGGTGCTGTGCCACCGATTTCACCCACCAAGCCGGTGAAAACGACGAAAAAGGAAACTGCCGCACCGAAGAAAAAGGAGCCCACCTTTCATTCAGTGGGTGGGTTTGAAAACAGCTTGCAGAAAGCAAGGGAAAGTGCTTTGGTTCAGGCACGGGTTGATTTGATCCAATACATGGCAGAGCTGGAATCGCCCGTCGATGCCCGTCCCACGCTGGAAACGGTGCGGAGCCTGATTGTCATTGGGTCGGAACAGGTTTCCGAAGAAAAGATCAATCTGAATACCAGTGCAGAAGAAACGCTTTATCGGATCACGATCGGTATCCATGTGGATGCGGAAACGATTCGACAGTTACGCACCAAAGAACGTGGTGCGGGTTTACTTTGGTGGATCGGCGGAATCATGATTGCAACCACAATTCTCGCGGGATTCTTCAAAATAGATTCCTGGACCAAGGGGGTGCTTTCCAAATGGCTGATCATCAGCGCGATTGTGATAGCAGGCATCCTGACGGCACTCTGGTTTTTGACCGGAAGCAGCACCGTGGCGATTAAATTTCCTCTGTAGCCTGAAAATTCAGCTGTTTCCTGAATATTAATCGCTTTTGCGGTTGCTGTTTCGTTCGAACTTGGGGTGCTCATCTTCCAGTTCGCCAATAATCTCTTCAACGATGTCTTCGAGAGTAATCATCCCAACTACCGATTGGTCTGTTTCCCGCACAATTGCCATGTGACGGTGTTCTTTCTTCATAATTTTCAGGACATCGGCAATCAGGGCATCTGCTGACACAAATGCGGGTGGATACATGGCATCCTGCAGAATCATCACATTCTTCAGGCTTTGCATGTAGAACAGGCTTTTGCTGTTCAGCACCCCCACGATATTCTCTTTCGTACCCAGATAAACGGGCAAACGGGTGTGGCCGGAAGCACGCACCTTGGCAATAATTTTTTCCAGCGGAGTGTTGACTTCAACGGCATCCACCTTGGCAATAGGAACCATACAATCGCGGGTGAGCTTCTTACTTAACTGAAAGACATTGTCGACAAAAGTTGCCTGTTCCTGCCCCAGTAAGCCAGCGTCGCGAGTATCGGAAACGATTGCCCGCAGTTCATCGACCGAGTGCACGCTGGCATGGCCAAGATTCTGTGGGGAATAGCCCAATAACCGCAGCAACATATTGCCCGACCAGTTCATGAACCGCAGCACTGGACTGGTAATGCGAGCAAAAAAGTTCAGTGGGATCACCGTTTTCAGTGCCACTCGGTCTGGATTGGCAATTGCCACCATTTTGGGCACCTGCTCACCGAAAATGACGTGCAGATAGGTTATCACTGCTACGGAAAATACCGTGGCAATACCATGCCGAGTGATGAATCCCATTTTGGAGGGCATAAAGGTCAGCGTGGGTTCCAGCAATTTTGCCAGAACCGATTCTCCCACCGCACCCAGGGCAATGCTGGCCACGGTAATCCCTAATTGGGCTGCGGCAATACTGCGGTCGAGATGCGTTGTGGCATCGTGCAACGATTCTGCACCCGCCACTTGCTGCTTGCGTAATTCATCTACACGGGTCGACCGAACTGCCACCAGTGCGAACTCAATGGCAACGAAATAGGCGTTGATTGCAATCAACACGGGGATTGCAATCAATCCAAAAATGAGCACAGAAAAACCTCTGAAAGAAGATAAGGCTATTTGGGACCAGCGGGAACGTATTTTTTCAGCCAGTCAAATACTTCTTTGTGCCAGTATTTGCTGTTTGCTGGTTTCAATACCCAGTGGCCTTCGTCCGGAAAATTGATGAATCGGCTGGGCACACCCTGACGCTGCATGGCACTGAACAGTTCGTGGCCCTGACCAATCGGGCAACGGAAATCCAGATCGTTATGAATAATCAGCATCGGTGTTTTAAATTCACCCAGTTTCGCCGCCTTTTTGTGGGGGCTGAACTCGGCATATTTGCCCGGTACTTCCCAGGGCAGGCCGCCATGTTCATACTCATCAAACCACAATTCATCAGTGGTGCCCCACATGCTTTCAAAATTCCACACGGAACAGTGGTTGATCAGGCATTGAAAACGGTTGGTATTTACTGCAAACCAGTTCTGCATGTAGCCACCAAAGCTGGCACCCGCAGAAGCGATCCGTTTGTTGTCTACATAAGGCAGCTTTTCGACGTAGTCTGCACCCGCCATCAGGTCGCGGTAACATTTGCCACCCCAATCGCCGCTAATTTCATCGGTAAATTTCTGACCAAATCCTGTGGAACCACGTGGGTTGGGCAGTGCAATCACATAGCCTTGTGCCGCCCACATTTCGGGGTTCCAGCGGAACGACCAGCCATCATCCCACGCACCCTGGGGCCCACCGTGAACCAGATAGACCACAGGCCATTTTTTGGCGGGGTCAAATCCAGGTGGTTTCAGCAGCCACATCTGCATTTTGCCACCTTCCACATCAATAGTAACCGATTCTGGCTTAGGAAGATTCAAATGTGTGAGAATTTCCTCATTCATTCTGGAAATGTTTTTGGCTGCCACTTTTGGTGCCTCATGATCAAGCTCCAGCGTGAAAATTTCGTTGGGGAAATGCATCGAAGAAACCACTGTGACCAGATTGGTCTGGTGGTCTCCTTGGGACAGTGCCAACGAGGTCACACGGCCTGGAATGGGCAATTGCTTGAGTCCGGTACCGTCCGCAGCAATCGAAAATGCGGGTGAAGACCCCTGATAATCGGCATTGAACAGAAAATTATTACCGTGCCAGATAAATTCCCCCACCGACAGGTCATGCTTGGCTGTGACATTGGTCAGTGGGCCAACAATTCCCTTTTCAGCCGACCAATCCGCAAAGACAATGTCCCACTTATCAGCTTCGTAACCCGCTTTTTTCTGTTGGCGGAAGGCAATTTTTTTGCCATCCGGAGAAAATTGGGGCCCACTGTCTGCCGCACGATTGGCTGTGGTCAGGCAATTCCATTTTGTGGAACGGTTATCCAGTGTTACTCGGCAGATTTCGTAATTCGTACTCCACGCAGCATTAACGGTGGGTACTGCGGTAAACACCAACGACTTACTGTCAGGTGCAAACGAATAATCCACTCCACTGCTGAAAGTGCTGCTGGTGGGCAGTGCATCGCGGTCACCCGGCGTGACATCGCGTGGAAAATCGGCCGCTTCCAGACCATTCGGGCCCACTTTCAGTGGTACCACAAACAGGTGGATCCGTTTGTCTTCCACATACTCATCCCAGTGGCGGTAAAACAATTTGGTGAAAACGCGGGCCTTCACCGGATTTTGCTCGACTTCAGTCAATTTATCATGATTTTTTTTGTTGCTTTCTTCAAATGGCAACTCACTGAATTCCGGATAAATGGTAGATGAAAAAGCGAGATATTTGCCATCAGGCGACCATTTGGGGTCGCTGACGCCTGTAGACACATTCGTTAGCTGGATTGCTTCCCCCCCACGGGTGACATCCAGCAGAAAAATCTGATTTCCCTGAAAACGATTGGAAACAAAGGCAATGGTTTTCCCATCCGGAGACCAACGGGGCTGTGAATCCCGTTTGCCACTGCTGGTCAACAGCCTTGGTGCTGCACTGCCATCGGTGGGCACCAGGTAGAGGTGCGTTGCCATCCGATTCTGTGCCACATCCAGCACCTGCGATGACTGAAAGACCACCCACTTGCCATCAGGAGACGGTTGAGGGTCTGATAGTCGATGAAAAGCCAACAGATCATCTACGGTCATCGGTTTCAAATTGGCACCTGATGCTGGGTTAAGAAAGATTGTGAGTACGAGAAACGTCATTAATCGTCGCAATGGGTGTCTCCTTGGCGAGTCATTAACGGCACATTTTAGCGATTTTTCCATGAATTGAAGATGAAATGTGCACCAATGAAAAATTCACGACCAATCCTGAATGCTACATAAAAACTTTTCCAGTACTTCCATGAGAAAGTTCGCTGTTTCTTGCTTGACCCACCAATCTGAACAAGTTACGATGGTAAAACCCGCCGAAACCTCCGCGACAACGCCGCCGCGGTATCCAGAATATTTGGAGAATTAGCACATGTGGTTGAGAAAATTGCTTGTTACCAGCGTGGCAGTGCTCATGTCAGCGCCACTGCTGCTGGCGCAAAACGTTCCGGGTTTGCCGTCTGCCCGTCTTGAAACCATTTTTCCTATGGGTGGCAAAGCGGGCAGTACCATCGAATCGGTAATCATTACTGGTCAGGATTTGGACGATGTGGATCGGCTGGTTTTTTCCCACCCAGGCATCAAAGCGGAAGCGATTCCGGAGCCGCCGCCCAAAGTTGATCCCAAAAAACCTGCACCAAAAGAAGCACCAGGGCCGAAACCACCAGCGAAGTTCAAAATTACGATTGATGCCAATGTGCCTCCTGGTTTTCATGAAGTTCGTGTTCACAGCAAGTTTGGCATGTCTGGGCCACGAATGTTTGTGGTAGGCAGTATGGCCGAACAGGAAGAGAAAGAACCAAACAATGATGTGCCTCAAGCACAGAAAGTCGACGTCAATAACACTATCAACGCACGGGTGGATAGTGCTACAGACGTGGATATCTATCAGATGACATTGAAGAAAGGGCAGGGTATTGTAGTTTCCTGCATCTGTGGCTCCATCGATAGCAAGCTGCACCCATTGTTGGAAGTGTATACTGCGAATGATCGCCGACTGGCCTCCGTTTCCAGTTTACGCGGAAATGACATCAGTGCGTCGTTTGTCGCACCTGTCGATGGTGATTACTTCATTCGGGTTGCTGAATTCGCTCACACGACTGGCAATGCAACCTATTTTTATCGCTTGAATATTACCACCGGGCCATGGATTGATGCCGTATTCCCACCAGTGGTTGAGCCGGGTAAAGCCAGCAAAGTCACCCTGATCGGTCGCAATCTTCCCGGCGGTACCCCCATCACCAATGCACGTAACAGTGAAGGTTTGCCACTACAACAATTGGATGTCACCATCAATGCACCTGCAGCGGGTGGCACCCTTACCTACCAGGGGCGCGTTGATCCTGCCCAGGCAGTGATGGATGGTTTTGGTTACCAGCTCCCCTCACCAGGTGGGCTTTCAAACGCAGTATTTGTTGGTTTTGCTCAATTTGGCACCACATTGGAAAAAGAACCGAACGATGACCACCCACAGGCACAACCTGTGGTAGCACCCACCGAGATTGTGGGCAGAATTGACCGCCGGAATGATCTGGACTGGTACCGACTTGACCTGAAAAAAGGCGATACTCTGTATCTGGATATGGCTGCAGCACGTCTCGGTGCCAGTCTCGATGGCTATTTTTCAGTGCGCAGTGTGAAAACCCCCGACAACGTGATGTTGGAACGGGATGATGATAACAACGTGATGGATCCCAAACAGTTCTATACGTTGACTTCCGACCCGGAAGCAGGCAGTTTTTCTGTGCCGGAAGATGGCAGCTATCTGGTTCAGGTGGGTAGTCGTGATGGCAACGCTGTTTATGGTCCACAGGCGACTTATCGCCTGCGGATCGCCCCACCCAAGCCCGATTTTCGAGTGGTAGTGATGGCCCCCAACAGCTACCAGCCGGATGTTACCCTGCTACGGGCAGGTGGCAAGAATTACTTGAACGTTTACGCCTTTCGGCTGGGTGGCTATACCGGACCAATTAAAATTAATGTGGAAGGCCTGCCTGGGGGTGTTACTTGTAAAGAACAATTTATCGGAGATAACCTGGACTATGCCGCCATCGTGCTGGAGGTTGCGGATAATGTCAAAGACTATGATGGTCAAATTCAGGTAAAAGCCTCTGCCGATATTGCTGGCAAACCTGTTACCCACGTGGCACGCTCGGCAAGTATTCTCTGGTCCAATCCACCGAACCAGAATGTCACCGCAGAAACCCGCATCGACCGTGGCACCTGGATATCGGTGCGAGGGAAAGCATACTACTCGATCGTAGCAATGCCAGAAAAGGCTTATATCACGAAACCGGGAGAATCGATTCCCATGCCACTGGCGCTGAAGCCAGGGGATAAAATTAACATCCCTTACCAGGTGAAGAGAATCGCTGCGGAATCGAAACAGCCGATCACACTAGCTCAATTGAGTAACAAAAACGCCAATCAGCTTTCTGTCCGCGTGAACAATGGTCAGAAAATGGCCCCACTTGCTGCTGATAAGGCTGATGGTGTCATCCAGATTACTGTGCAGGCAAATGCCACCCCGGGATTGTTCCCCATTCACCTGAGTGGGACGTTGCAAATGGACTATGAACGCGATGCCCCCAAGAAAAAGAAAATCAAAGTGCTGCTTGAAGAAGCGGTAACACCGTTTTCCGTACTGGTACTGCCCAAAGCGTTAGCGAAGGTGAGTGCTGCCCCGAAAGGAACATTAAAAGCGGGTGAATCAATTGATGTGGTGTTGAAAGTTGAGCGGTTGGAAGGCTACCAGGGACCATTTACAGTAAAGGTAACCGTGCCGAACAATCCAAAAGGGATCTCATTTAAAGACGTCGCGATTCCTGCCAACAGTTCAGAAATGAACCTGGTATTCACGGCTGCTGGTGATGTCAACAACATCAACCTGCAGAACATCACAGTCGAGGTGATCGGCAAATACGACAATAAATATGAAATTTCGCAGGATACGAAATTCAATCTGAACGTCACCAAAGCCCCACCACCGAAAAAGTGACTCTACCCTGCCCACGATGAGAATAACCTGTATCGATCAATTGAAGGATATTACGATTACCATGAAAAAATATTATTGCGTGCTGATGCTGCTGGTGCTGGCGACCCACGGCCTGTTTGCACAGAAGAAACTGGAGCCAATTCCAGATGTGAAACTGGATCGGAAAGAACCAGTTGTTTACGAAAAAGAAGTACTGCCAATCTTTGTCAACAAGTGCTTTGTTTGCCATTCTGGCAAAGAAATCAACGGAAAGCTGGATCTTTCCACCTATGACAAACTGATGAAAGGTGGTAAGAAAGGCCCTGCTGTCATCCCGGGAAAGTCGGCAGAAAGTTATCTGTTCCAGCTTTGCGCCAGGTTGAAAAAGCCAATTATGCCGCCGAGCGACGAAGTCCCGTTGACTCCGCAGGAACTGGCACTGATCAAATTATGGATCGATGAAGGTGCGAAACCGCCAACCAGCAGTGGGGAATATACCCGCCCTAAAGTGGTGCTGAACCTACCACCCGCACTGGTAAAACCTGTCCGGGCAGTCGGGCTTTCACCTGATGGCAAAACAGTGGCGATGGCTCGTGGGAATCAACTCCACCTGTTCAATACTGCTGATGGCAAGCTCATCAAAACTCTTTTAAGACCAGAACTGAAAACGGCTGCTGGCAAAATGGCGAACGCAGCTCACATTTCTTTGATTGAAAGCATGGCCTATTCTGCGGACGGCAGATACCTGGCGACAGGCAGCTTTCAGGAAGTGGCCATCTGGGACATGCAGAAAACCGAATTAAAGCAGGTCATTGATGGCTTCAATGATCGCGTGCTGGCATTGCATTTTTCGCCAGACAACAAGTATCTGGCCACTGGTGGTGGTCCACCCACGGAAGACGGGGAAATCCGAGTATTCGAAACCAGTGGATTCCAACAGGTCGCCAATATTAAAAACGGCCATAGCGACTCGGTTTATGGTGTTTGCTTCAGCCCCGACAGCACCAAACTGGCAACATGTGCCGCGGATAAGTTTGTCAAAGTGTGGGATGTTCCGGCTGGTAAATTGATTAAGTCGTTCGAGGGGCACACCCACCATGTCCTGGATGTTGGCTGGCGTGCAGACAACAAAGGCCTGGTTAGTTGCGGTGCAGACAACGTGGTGAAAGTGTGGGATTTTGAAAAGGGCGAACAAACCCGAACTATTAATGCCCACAAAAAGCAGGTAACCCGCCTGGTCTTTATTCCTAAAACCAACAAAGTGCTTACTGTCAGTGGCGATGAATCAGTCAAACAGTGGAACTCTGATAATGGTGGCAACGAACGCACCTTCGCTGGAGCAAGTGATTTTCTTTACTGCGTTGCCATCAGTGCCGATGGCAAAATGATCGCTTCGGGTGGTGAAGAGGGCATCGTTCGCGTTTATGACAGCAACGCGAAATTACTGCACTCCATTTATGCACCTGGCGATGAACCGAAACCAGAGAAAAAGTAAACTGGCACAAGAGCTTGGACGCTTTTCAATTCATGTATTCTGTCTGGGGATTCCAGATTGAAGGTAAAGTTCATCCAGCAGGCTGATTCCTGTAAGTTTTTCCTCAGCAATCACTTGCATAATGCGTGTTTCACGAACCCGAATACCCGCGGGTGAACGAGCACTGCTGACAATCTGTTTTGCCTCGATCTCGACGATGAATTTCGGAGGCACCGTGGCAATTCGCCCGGAACGTTCCAGCCTTTGTGTACGGATAAATTCTGTGAATTGCGTTTTCATTTCAGCTGAAAGTTCATGGGAATTCACCGAGGCAATCGATACGAACTCGGTACCATCCCGCACACCAAAAGTATAGCTTTGCCATTGTCCGGCAATTTTAACAGCGTACAGCAGAACCACGACAAGTCGGATTTCCGGTGGGGATAACCAAATCCATTTTTGTTCTGAACCTTTCGCTTCCAATGGGATGGCAAGTATCGACAACAGTCCTTGATCCAGAAAAAGTTGTCGTACAGTATCTTTGGGTAAAAGCCGCTGACAGAGATGAACTCGATCCATGTTTGGCATTATTTGCCCAGCCAGTTCGGCATTAAGTCGTTCCCATCGATCAGCAAATAGCAAATCGACAAGCGATTTTCCTGCCCACTCTGTTACATCATAGCCATGGAAATGTCCCGAATTGTTCTTAGTATTGCTCAGTTCCCCCCACAAGCGGGTACCCAGTGGGAGAAGTTTCCGTGCCTGTTCCACAATTTTCGGTTGTAGATGGTTGAGCAATGCACCTGATGATGACCACAACGCAACGGTGCTTTCTGCAATTGCTAACTGCACTGGCAATGCAGGTTGTACATTCAAAAAGGTGTAATATTCTGCTGGGAAATCCTCAGCTACAACATGTTTGTCTATATTAGGAAACTGCCCTAATGTGAAGTCGTCATCAAGTTGTGGCAACTGTTCAAGTAAATTGTGCAACCATTGTTCATGTGCCTGTTCTGTCACTTTCGCGACAATTGTTGCGAAGTTGGCAACACTGATTGGTTGATGCAGGCACCACTGAATCTGAGAAACAGAAAACGAACACTGATACTGAAGAATCGTTGCAAGTTCTTGCAGGGAAAGCACTTGACGGAAGCCACGATAAAGAAATTGCCACCACAGATAGCGATCATAGGGTGAAATCGTCGACCACCATGTATCAGTCGCACTGGGAGCAGAATGATTCGACCAATCGGTCATACTTGCGATTGCTTTGGCAAGGCGATATCCCACCAGCGTATCCTGTGGGTAAAGGTAAGCAAGATTTTCCAGCGGATCGCTGTTCTGTGCCCGACACTCGTCAATGACCCACACTGGCAGCTGACAGTGGGGCAAAAAGTAGTCTTCAAGCTGCTTGATCTTCTTCCGAAACGGCTTCGCTGCCGGGCTCAGCAGGTAAACTGCCCAGCAGGCATCTTCAACATCTGCCTTCCGAAAAAACTCGTGCACCAACTGTTGACGTAAGTTGGCAGATCTGGCCTGTGAAAGTTGCCAATGGAGATTGCAGAATGGGTGCATCTTCGTTTATGCACCCCCAGCGAAGGTGGGATCGTCTTCGGAAGCAGTACTTGCAGCAAATGACTCGTGGGTAAGGACTTGTGCATTTTTTCCTTTTTCCTGCCACCACCGTGCCAACAATGCAGATGCACCATGGGTCACCAGAATGTTTTCTGCTTGACTGGCAGTTATCACACTGTTCAATCCGGCCCAGTCTGCATGATCCGATAACACAAAAGCGGCATCAGTGGGAGTTCTCTGGCGAAAGGATTTCAACTGCATCCAACCGGAAACCGTTGCTGTGCGAACAGGGGCGATTGTGGACAATTGTTCGATGGCGTTACGCGAACCCGGTGGCAGGACAACAATCGAATTGGTGGGGATGATCGTATCCAGTTCCAAAGTGGTCATCGGTGGGAAAATTACTCCACAGGCACGATAGGCTTCGTTCATTTGGGCAATCGCTTTGTGCACATAAATGTTGCCAATTGTACGTTCGAGTGCCACAAGAATCCGCTGTGATTTCCCGAGAGAGTAGCCAAAAATAACCGAAATACAACCATGATCAACATTAAACTGCCACCAGCGATTCACTTGGTCGATCACCACGTGTGGTTCTTCCCACCGATAAAGTGGAGACCCGAAAGTTGATTCGGTCACCAGCGTATGACATCGCAACTGTTCGAAAGCTGCACATGTGAGATCGGACTGGATTTTGTAGTCGCCCGTGATCACCACGATTTCCCCACGATATTCGAGCCGCACCTGGGCAGATCCCAGAATATGGCCAGCGTGGTGAAGTGAAATAGTAACACCGTTACGCTGGATCGTTTTTCCCGCGGGCAGTGCAACCACATCGCACCGATTTCCCAGCCGTGTGCGAAAAACGGGAATGCCATCCTCCAGGATAAGATATCGTTCACAACCGGGGCGAGCATGATCAGAATGGGCGTGCGTCACCACTGCCCGTGGGACTGCACGGCATGGATCAATGTGGAAAGCCCCCACTGGGCAGTAGAGGCCGGCAGGTGTCAGGGTCAGCAACGTGGTCATATCAGTTATTTGATGTGCTTTAACGAGAAAAAATCAAGGAAATGCGTTCAACTACTTAATTAACATTGCCAGCGAATCACCTGCCAAATCCGTCTTTTGGTGGGCACAGCAAACAGACCAGCTAAAATAAGCTTTGCAAATATACCCGAGGGAGTCTCTCCATGCGTTATCACCTGGGCGTTGTTTTCAGTTTGCTGTTCTGTGGGATCGGTTTTTCCCAGGAAGGCAAACGACTGAATTTTATCTGGATCGGTGCGGAAGATATCAGCCCCACGTTGGGGTGCTATGGCGACAAATACGCTATCACACCCAATCTCGACAAGTTAGCCGGACGATCTGCGCGTTTCACTCACTGTTTTACACACGCACCCGTGTGTGCTCCGACAAGATCTGGAATGATCACCGGAATGTACCCCACCACGATGGGATCGCACCACATGCGATCGACGTTGCTGAAGCCGCCAACCACGTTCACAGCAGAACTGCGTAAAGCGGGGTACCGCGTGATGTGGCCGGGAAAAACAGACTTCAATTTCGCTGTTCCGGAAGATGCGTTTGATAGCACCAAACCGTGGTTGAATCAGGCACCGCCGAAAGAACCATTTTTCGCATACATCAACTTTACAATAAGTCACGAAAGCCAGATCCGTGCAGGTGCCGGGCAGCAACAGAAAAACAAAGTGCGGTTAAAACCAGCAGAGTTGCATGATCCAGCAAAAGCCCCACTGCCACCGTATTATCCCGATACGCCCGTGGTGCGGCGGGACGTTGCCAACTATTACGATAATGTGACCGCACTCGACTATCAGGTGGGAGATGTGCTTGCTTATTTGGATAAACACCGATTGTGGGAAAGCACAGTGGTGCTGTTCTTTGGTGACCACGGCTGGGGGATGCCACGTGGGAAACGCTGGTGTTACGATAGCGGGTCGCGGGCACCTTTGATGGTGAGTGCACCCGGTTGGACCAAGCCCGGTTCCGTGCGGGAAGACCTGGTGGGCTTCATTGATTTTGGCCCCACTATGCTGCACCTTGCAAATGTACAAATCCCAACGAATATGCAAGGGAAGCCATTTTTAGGTAAAACTGCGGTTGTGCAGAAATATGCTTTTACTGCGCGTGACCGAATGGACGAAACGTTCGATCGTATTCGCTCGGTGCGGGATCAGCGGTATCGTTATATTCGCAATTTTTACCCTCAGCTGCCCTACGCCCAGCATCTGTTATACATGGACGAAATGCCAACGATGAAAGAGTGGCGAAGACTGGCTGCCGAAGGGAAGTTGAATGATGTTCAGAAACTGTTCTTTGCACCCACCAAGCCTAAAGAAGAGTTTTATGATACTCAGGCAGATCCCCATGAAGTGGTCAACCTGATTGATTCTCCTGCCCACCAGGAAAAGATCCAGGAATTTCGCAAGGCTCTAGATCAGTGGATTAAAGATACCAACGATCTTGGCGAAGTTCCTGAAACAGAATTGATTCGACGTGGGCTTGTGAAAGATCGAATTAGTAAAGAATATGCTGACCGTATTAAGCAACATCCGCCCGGCTCGAAGGCTTCTACCCTGGCACCGAAAGAGTAAATCATGCGTGAACTTCGTGATATCGAAGCAAAAATCCGTGAAGGTGGTGGTGCGACTGCAATTGAACGCCAGCACCAGAAAAATCGACTGACCGCACGCGAACGGATTGCCCACCTGGTTCAGGATGATTTTGAAGAACTGGGCTTGTGGGCCGCGTGGGACATGTACCAGGATTGGGGCGGGGCACCTTCGGCTGGGGTAATCACCGGCATTGGAAAGTTGGCAGATCGGAGTGTGATGATTATTGCCAACGATGCCACCGTGAAAGCTGGGGCGTTCTTCCCAATGACATGCAAGAAGGTGCTGCGGGCTCAACGAATTGCGATGGAAAACCAACTTCCCCTGATCTATCTGGTGGACAGTGCTGGTGTCTTTTTGCCACTGCAGGAAGATGTATTTCCAGATGAAGATGACTTCGGCAGAATCTTTCGCAATAATGCCGTCATCTCCGCCAAAGGCATCCCACAGATAGCCGCAATCATGGGCAATTGCGTTGCTGGTGGGGGCTATCTGCCCGTGCTCTGCGACCAACTTTTGATGACGGAAGGCAGTGGACTGTATCTGGCAGGTCCAGCGCTCGTCAAAGCTGCAATCGGCCAACAGGTGTCCCACGAAGAACTGGGCGGAGCTACCATGCACGCTTCGATCAGTGGTACCATTGATTATCACGAACCGGATGATGCTGCCTGCCTGGAACGATTACGGCGACTGGTCAGCAATTTACCTGCAGATCCCACGTTGCCTTATGTACCACATGAACTCCCACGTGGGACGAACTGGAAAAAATTCACTGAGCAGAAAGAATATGATTGCCGAGAATTAATTGCTGCCATTGCCGACCAGGGAAGCGTATTCGATGAATACAAACAGGAATACGGTCAATCATTGGTGTGCGGTACCACCCACGTGGGCGGTATTGCGGTGGGTATTGTAGCCAACCAGCGTCAGCATACGAAGCCTGCCCACGGTGCAATGCAATATGGCGGAGTGATTTATGCAGAAAGTGCCGATAAGGCCGCACGCTTTATCCTGGTGTGCAACCAGCAACGCTTGCCCATTATTTTTCTGCAAAACGTCAACGGCTTTATGGTGGGCAAGGAAGCAGAGCAGTCCGGAATCATTCGCTCGGGTGCCAAACTGGTGAACGCTATCAGCAATTCTGTGGTTCCCAAAATCACGCTGATTACTGGTGGCTCGTTTGGTGCAGGCAACTACGCGATGTGCGGGAAGGCGTTTGATCCGAGGTTTATTGCTGCCTGGCCTGACGCACGTTACGCAGTTATGGGAGCAGACCAGGCAGTTGCCACACTCCTGGATATTCAGATAGCTGCGTTAAAGCGGGCAGGTAAAGAACCTGAAGGCACCGAACTGGCAGACCTTGCAGAGAAAGTGCGGGAATCATACCAGCAGAAAACCGACATTTGCTATGCCGCAGCCCGCTTGTGGGTGGATGCGATTATCGCACCCGAAGATACCCGAACCAGGCTGATTCGTTATTTGCAGATTGCGTGCAGAAACCCAGGCAGCGCACCACTGCAAACGGGCGTACTGCAGGTGTAAGGGGCATCAAATTTACCGAGTTGTCAAAGATCACTTTTAAAGCATGGAATTATTTCCACGCTTATATAATATATCCACGAGCTTCTCAATTCTGACAACTTTTTTCTCGCCAGGACGAATTTTCGAAAAAAATATTTGCCGCAACTGCTTATCTGGTAATAATTTGTGTCGATCAAAAGTATTTTGTGAATTTTTAAAAAATTGTTATCAGCACTATGCCAACGAATTTGGAAATAGTGCCCAATACCGAACTTGGGTAGAACTTGATTTGTATTATGAATTGTGATTTTGTTGAGATGGGTCGAGTTGCAACCGGATAATTTCCAGCAGTTGGGTGGGGCTGAATGGCTTTTGCAGATAAGCTACTGAACGGTGCTTAATGTTCTGTTTCAGTGTTTCGTCTTCCATATAGCCTGAAATGAAGATCACTTGTAGATCGGGATTGGTCAGCCAGAGGCGTTCTGCCAGTTCGTAACCGGTCATACCAGGCATAATCACATCGGTGATCATCAGATCGAACGGCTGGTCCATGTTCGAAATCAGTTCGTAGGCATCCGCAGCATTACTGGCACTGATCACATGATAACCTTTCCGGTCCATTACCCGCGACAAGGATTTCCGAATCGTCTGATCATCCTCCACAAGCAGGATCGTTTCATTCCCCAGGTGGGACAAATCTCTACCTTGTGGCAGCGGTGAAAGTGGTTCCTGACGATGGGCTCTTGGGAAAAACATCCGGAAGGTAGTACCAACATTGAGTTTACTGTTTACAGTAATGTAACCACCCGACTGCTGAATAATGCCAAATACAGTAGAAAGCCCCAGTCCAGTTCCTTTCCCACGTGGTTTAGTCGTAAAAAACGGTTCAAAAATATGTTCCAGGGTATCCTGGGACATTCCAGTTCCGGTGTCGGTAATCGATAATTCGATATATTCCCCAGGCGGAACATCCGACAGCAACAGACTCAATCCATCATCAACCAGCGTGTTCTGTGCCTGGATCGTCACTTCGCCACCTTGAGGCATGGCATCTCGGGCGTTGACCATCAGGTTCATCAGCACCTGCTGGAATTGATAGTAGTCGGCCTTGCAGACCCACAGATCGTGCGGCACGAATGTCTGAATGCTGATCGCTTCGCCAAGCAGGGTTTGTAAGAAACGACGCAGCGTTTTAATTACTTCGGGGATATGCAGAATTACTGGTTGCAGCACCTGGCGGGCACTGAAAGCAAGCAATTGCTGGGTTATTGCCGTGCCAAGTTCGCAACGGGCTACGATTTCCATCGCATCATTACGCATTTCAGATTCTGCGGGCAATCGTTCATGGATTTCGTTTGCGTTACATATTGCAACGGTAAGAACGTTGTTGATTTCGTGGGCTACTCCTGCTGCCAGATGGCCGATAGCTTCAAGTTTCTGTGCTTGCAACGCGCGTTCACGTAATTCCAGATTCGCATTTTCTGCTGACTTCTGGCTGGTGATGTCCAGAATCATCCCCAAGATCGCCTGGACTTCGCCGTTGCGATCCGTAATTGGGCACAATCGTGTGAGCCACCAGCCGGAATGATGGTGAAACTCGCGAAATTCCTCGTATGAAAATGGGGATTTGTTTTCTATGCACTGCTCTAGTTGTAACTGCAACTGCCACACATAATCTTCGCTCAGGTACTGTGGCGCCAGATGTTCCAATCCCTGATGACAAACTTCATCAATTCTTCCTTGAAACAGCTTTTCCATAAAGCTGTTCATGCTGGTAAACCCAAGTGCAATTCCCTGGCAAACCTGAATTGAGAAAATACCAAAATCAACTCCAGCATAGACTGTTTTCAGCAATTGTGCTTGTTGTTTCGCTGCCAGTTCCGATTTCTTTTCACGACTGATATCGACGAAAGAACAGACCATGTATTGCAACGCGTTGGCAGCATCAAAAATCAAATCAACACTTACGGTCAACCAGCGCCGTTCATTGGTATTCGGGACGTCGATCTGGTAGACTTCCGCCTTTATCGTCGACAAAGACATTCTTGCTCGGTAAACGGGATATTGCTCATTGGGAATCAAATTCCCATCAAGATCCCGCAATAGCCATTCCCGCTGAAACAATCCTTTCTGCACAACATCACGTTGGGAAATGCCCAGTATATCCATCCCACGCTGATTGAGATCCAGCATGCGGAAATTGGGATCAATCAGCATAATCCCTGCATCGACGCTATGGATTAATTGCCACAATCTCTCTTCATTGGTTCTGAGAATATTTTCATATTTCTTTTGGTCCGTGATATCCTGCGTGGTTCCGCGCAGCCGCACAACTTTACCAAATGGATCAGAAATGATATCGACTCGGCACTGAAAATAAGCTTCTTTCAGATCCGGGTAGATGACGCGGTGGTCCAGTACAAATGGTACTCCCTGCTTGACAGCAATATTAAATGATTCAACAAATGTATGCCGCTCTTCCGGTGGGATTAACCCTACCCAGTCTGCCACTTTGATCCCAGCATGCTGATCGGTGATTCGAAGCAGTTCACAAAAGACATCAGAACAGAGAAATTTTTCGCTGCTGACCTCGTATTCCCAGGAGCCGATTCGTGCCAGTTTCTGGGCAGAAAGCAGCATGTTCTGGTGCTGCTCCAATGCCTGCTCACGTAGTATTTTTTCTGTAATATCTCGAGCAATTGCAAGAAATGTGTTCGACTGGCCCGCCGCATCCAACTGAAATTGCCCTGATTCTCCTACCCAATAAAACTCACCAGTACTGGTGACAATCTGGTAATTTACTTCATAATTTTCCTGTTTTGTCGCTGCGCTGCGAACAATCTGCTCTCGGCGGGATCGATCTGAAGGGACAATTTGTCTTGTCAAATCATCCTGGTGCGCAAAACTGGTTTGCGGTGGGCGGTGCAGCAGTTGAGGAAGACCCACCTCCCAATTGATTGCAAACGTATCGCATCGGAATTCCCAACAGGCAACCCCACTCTTCAAAAGTGCTACGTTCAAACGTTGAAATCGGTTTACCTGATGATGAAAAACTTTATTTCGGGCTGTGATCTCTTTTGAGATGCCTATCAGCCCAAAAAGATTCCCTGATTGATCGAAAAATTGTTCTACAGTGGCTTCGATCCAGATTCTGCTGCCATCTTTGCGAAAATCGTGGTATTCCCCCGAAAACCGCCCGCCATCGGCCACCTGCTGGATAATTGCCTGCAAATCACCTTGCAATTCCACAGGGTACCGCGACCAAAGCAGCTGGTCCACCATTTCATCTGCGTGGTAGCCAAACGTCTCAGTGGCTTGCGGATTCCAATAGCGGATGATCCCCTGCAGGTCAGTAATGATGACCGAATCATGGTGGTTTTCCAGTAGCCGCACAGCATCCGCCGATACGTGCTCGTGGAATTTTGTTTTCTGTGTAGAGTGAGACACGGCGTTCAAGCGAGAAAGCCTATTGCGAGCGAATTTTCGTTATTAAAAAGTAGCATATGTTGTGATTTTCATAATTCTGTAACACTGACAAGAATTTTTTGTGTTTGTGGGCAGGAAATGACCACAAGTTGGGCAGAATTCGGGTAGTTACTAGCAGAAAATTTTGTCAAACCATAAATTTCAGCTGATGCGCGAATTTGGCTCCACCAGGTGAAAAAATATCTCTTCAATGTCTGTTTTTCCGTAGGTGGCTTTCAACTCGGCCAATGTGCCAGAAGCCAGAATCTTGCCCTGGTGGATAATAATGACCCGAGTACAGAGTTTTTCCACTTCCCGGAAGTTGTGGGTGGAATAAAGAATACACTTTCCCTGCTCTCGAAGTGCCAACACCTGATCAAGAACGATCCGTTGCACCAGCACATCCAGACCAATGGTGGGTTCATCAAAAATGAGAACTGGGGGTTCGTGGACCAGAGCACGTGCAATGGAAACTTTCTGCTTCTGACCGGTGCTGAGTGTACCGCCTTTCTTTTGTGCAATATCTGCCATTTGAAAAGCATCGAAAAGACTATCCACACGCTCCCGAAGTTCATTTCCGGTCAAACCGTGCAACTTTCCATAGTACTCAACCATTTCACGTGCGGTGAGTCGTTCGTAAATGCCCGTATTCGCAGAAAGAAAGCCAATCTGTCGACGCACATCGTCTGGATTTTGAAGAATGTCGTAGCCAGCCACGGTCGCGAAGCCAGCGGTAGGTTTTAAGAGCGTGCACAGGATGCGTAGCGTAGTGGTCTTACCGGCACCATTCGCACCCAGCAAACCCACTACTTCACCCGCAAACGCATCAAAAGAAAGGTCATCAACGGCAGCAAATGGCATTCCATCAGGGCCCGGAAACGTCTTGCACAGCCCTTCAATGCTTACCAACGGTGGGTGGGCGGTCATTTTACCTTTCCATCTGGAACATTGCTTAAGTGGTGAAACAGATGCACCAGCGAAACCATCAGTTTCTTCCAGTCGCCCTCATGGAGACTTTCGTTCGGTGCATGGGCATTACTGGCTGGGTCTTCAATACCCAGTAACAAAGCTGGTGCCCCTCCAAACAGTTCTGCCAGCGGGCCAACAAAGCCAATCGTACCCCCACAGCCGATTGCCACCGGGTCACGATCAAATCCTTGTCTGAGTGATGCCATGGCGGCCTCGAATGCCGGCCCGTTGGGATCAGTCATCCACCAACTGACTGCAGCCCCATGTTCTTTGACACGCACCTGCGCCCCCCACGGTGGGTTGTCAGTCAGGACTTTGGTCAGATCTTCGACCACCTTTTTCGGGTCCATATCGGGCACAATCCTGCAACTGACCAAGGCCTGCACTTTCGGCAGTACTTGATTCGAGGCCTGTTTGATCGAACTAGCTTCCTGTGCGATGATTGTGATCGCAGGTCGACGCCAGGTTTGCTCGTAGGGTGTTAAACCTGTTTCCATCGCCAACTGCACATCGCCAACGACTCCGCAGTCCTGTCGCCATTTTTGCAGATCACCTGGAATTTTTTCGTAGGAAGCCCGTTCTTTTTCTGATACTGGGCGAACATTGTCGTAAAAACCTGGGATCGGATAGGGGGTATTCTGGGCGAATAGTCGCGATAACACGACATTCATTGCGATTGCAGCATCGGCGATTGAGCCACCCCCCATGCCACTGTGGACCGGTATTGAGCCAGTTTGCACTTCGACATGCAGTGTAACCACGCCACGAAGAGAATAGGTGATGCAGGGCAGGCCAATTTCAACATTTTCGGTGTCGCATACTACGATCACATCCGAAAACAGCTTTTCGCGGTGGCGTTCAAAAAACTCAATCAGGTTTTTGGAACCAATCTCTTCCTCACCCTCCACCAGCATTTTGATGTTGACCGGCAAGCTGCCTTCGGTCTTCAGGTAGGCAGCAATCGCTGCGAGCTGGGCAACGATAGCACCTTTATCATCGGCAGAACCACGACCATAAAGACGCTCTCCACGGCGGGTAAGTTGAAAAGGTGCCGATTCCCACTGATCGGGGTAGTTAATCGGCTGGACATCGTGGTGGGCATACAGGAACACTGTCGGTTTGCCGGGTGCGTCCATCCATTCGCCGTAAGCATAGGGCAACGACCCACCCACTTTGAGGATTTCCACATTTTGTAAACCAGCTTCCCGCATTTGCTGGCAGGTAATCTGTGCCGTGCGTTCAATCTCTGGTCCATGGTCGCCATCGGTGCTGATGCTAGAAACGGCAACCAGATCGGCCAAATTTCTCACAATATTCTCATGATTTTTCTCAAGCCATTGCACTGGTGCAATCATGATATCTCCGAAGTGGGTGCCAAACAGAACTATCGTTATGGTATGCACCGCACCATGGTTGGGCAAACGCGGTGTTCCCACAGACAGCAGGTGGTTCGTGCGTAAGAACTTACATCAATTCTTGTGCCAATTAGTGCGAATTAACCATAAAATAACCAAAATTTCATTTTAACGAAATTAGTGAACGGATTTTCATTTTAACGCTCAAAAGAGCATCATTTTTTGAACTTGTGTACACATTTCTGGGCCACTTTTTCCCTAAATCCCGTCATATCCAGTAATTAGAACCAGCCTGCAAGGTTTCATATCGCAGATTTTCGAAGAAATTACTTCCATTGGTTGTGCGGATTATCTTCAAAATTTCTTGATTCGATCATATTTCTAAAGATTCTTTTTGCTGCATCTTCCCGTCTAGGTTCCAGAATATATCCTGCCTACCCAAGGTAATTCCGAGCCGTCGACATATCGGTCTCCCAACCGATCCGACAAGTAAGTCCTCTCTTGAGCCGGTGCAATTGATCTGCACTGCCAAATCGGGAGAGATTCCGTGCCGTCGCAACTTGAGACCGAACACGAGGTTGGTCCGCGTGGTCGTGAAAATGGTGATTTGAATGCAACCATGGCGGAAGCACTCCGCCGCCGCATTGGAAAGCGATATGACCTATGGTTTTTGGATAATGCCAAGTTTTCATTCCAGGATGGTATCATTACAGTTGGTGCCCGGAATAACTATTACTCGGACTGGATACAGAAGACCTTCACAGTAGACATTGTGGAATCGGCAGAAGAGATTCTCGGAATGCCGGTTCAATGTCGATTTGGTGTCGACCCGCAACTGTTTCAGCAAGCTCGTCAGGACGAGCAGGCTCATGCCACAGCTGGCAAACGTAAAACTGCGAAGGCAAAAGCTGTTGCAACTCAGCCATTAACTGAGCCAGGACATGCTGCAAGCTCGAAACTTCGTTCTGGTAAGACGACGAAACCACCTCGAAAAACGGTGGGGAGTCGACGCTGGAAAACGTTGAACGATTTTGTCGCGGGCGATTGTAACCGTTTGGCTTTGGCTGCGGCACAGAGTGTGGTGGATGATCCTGCCCAGGATGCCAACCCACTGGTGATTTACGGCCCTACAGGCACTGGGAAATCCCACCTGCTGGATGGGGTGTATGTTGGATTGAAACGAAAGTTTAACGATGGTCAGATCATGTGCCTGGCGGCAGAGGATTTTGTCAATCGCTTCGTTTCATCCATGCACAAGAGCAAACAAAGCCAGTTTCGGCGACAGTTTCGCAATTGTGCTGCACTGTTGGTGGATGATCTGAACTTCCTTGTGGGGAAAGAGAAGACCCAGGTAGAGTTTCTGCACACGTTTGATAACCTTCTTTCTGATGGTTGTCAGATTGTTGTGACGATGGATTGTCACCCACGGTTTTGTGAAGACCTGATGCCCGAGCTGCTGGATCGTCTGACTGGGGGCACCATTGTTGGTGTGCTTCCACCCGACGAAAAAACGCGTCTGCAGGTGATGCGGTCGAAAATGGCAACCGCCGGGATCAGCATTCCGGAAAAGGTGCTGAAGTACCTGGCATCCCGTCTGCGGGGTAATATTCGCGAGATTGAAGGTGCCATCAATACTTTGAAGCACTATGCACGCGTCTCGGGCAAAACGATCAACCTGGAGCTGGCGAAAGATGCGTTGGGTGATCTGTTAAAGCAATCAGCGAAAACAATCACTCTGGAGCAGATTGAAGTCGCCATTTGCAGTGTGGTGAATATTGGCCTGAGTAGTTTACGTTCCCGCAGTAAGGCATGGTCGGTCAGTCATGCCCGGATGTTGACGATTTACCTGTCGCGTAAGCATACTCCTGCGACGTTTCAGGAAATCAGCAGGCACTATGGCAACAAGACCCACAGTGGGGCAGTTGCGGCCGAGAAAAAAGTACGTGGCTGGCTCGACAAGAATGAACGGATCCGCTGTGGTGACCGTGAATGGCGGATTAAAGACCTGATCCAGCGCATTGAACGAGAACTGGGACTCATCTAATCAAAAATCCTCAATCTCTTTTCATCAGAGACACCTTCCAACCATCGACCAGGTATTCCCCAGCCACACCGCAACGAAAAGGGGTAGCGGTACCGGGTCCTACAGGACGATTCAATTTTTTATTTTCATACTTCCCACTGTCAGCGACATTGCTCAGTCGGTTATTTTCAATCTTTGCCAGATAACTTGCTTCATTCCGCAGTAAAGGACGACTCTCCCCGATGCATTCAATAATGTTGTCAGAAATTTCGATCGTAGAAAAATCGGATTCTTTATTGAAGCCAAACAGACCTTCCTTGCGTGGAGTTGCAGTCGTTTGGGTGCGAATATGGTTGTTTCGAACAGCCAGATAGTTATAAACTTCGTTAATCCAGATGACACCACGCCCTGGGTTATTCACAAGATTGTGGTGAAAAGTTGCTGGGCCTTTTGCAGCAGCTTGCCCAAATCCTGAAATCAGATTGCCGTGGTCTTTCTTTAGGTCGAAGTCAAAAAGGTTGTGGTCAATTTCAACACCATTTCGCACAAACTCAATCGAATAGCTGTCGCGAAACCAGTTATGGTGGATATGAAATGTTTTTCCACTTTTCGGTACTGCACCACCAGCATACTTTGGTATCGAAATCGTACCGTGCAAAACATTGTGATCAATTTCGTTATCTTCATCGTTCTTGAACGGGAACTCCATTGAAAAATTCACTTCAATCGTATTGTGATGCATGCGACAACGTTTCGCTTGTCGCACCTTGATGCCGTAGTACTCGTACCCTTTTTCCTCTTTTGTCCGTAGAAATCGATTGTTGAAAATTTCCGTATCAGACATCCAGATAGCAAAAATGCCCCTCCTGTAATACCACCTTTTGTGGATGGCTGGCCTTTCGACCATTTCCCACCGGCATTGACAAAAATACAATCGTGGATTTTTGCCTGCGACATTCCAAATGTGCGAATACCTGACCATAAAGTGTTTTCAATTTTGACATGATGAAGATGCAGTCCTTTTGGCTGCCAGGCAAAGAGGGCTCCATGCACCTGGGGCCCCTGTAATGTCAGGTGACTGATCTGAACTTTTTCCCCTTTGTCCGCGATTTGTAACAGGTATGCGGTGCGATCCAGACCCTGTAATTTCATTTCAGGATCTGGCAAACTTGTGGTGGCTGGCTGCCAATCTGGGTGGGGCAGCAAGATCGTCTGATCAATCCCAGCGCCTTTCAACTGCACACCGCTGGGGATGCTGATTGAACCAGGGATGACAAACTTTCCTGCCCCCAACTCCAGTAGTTCGCCTGCCTTGGCAGATTGTAATCGCTTCTGTAACGTAGGAACATCGTCGATCAGTTCTGCACCAACGAGAGGAAGACACGGAAGGAAACTCAACAGCAACGTTATTGAAGTTTTTGAAATCAGATGCATCCTGTCCTCAGGATCATGAATATATTCTCATTCATTATCCTAGACAATAGAAAGCGATTTGTGCTTTGAAGATCGGTTGATTGCTGAAGAAAGTGCTGACACTATTGATGTGGAAAACCGGCGACAGTTTCCAGAAACTGGCCCATGCGGATCCCATAAATCTCGTTCAACGCACTAATTGCTTCTTCGGAAGGTTCCCCACCGAACAATTGTTGCCTTTCATTCATGACACGCTGACTGATCAGTGCTTCATACGTCTTCAAACTTGGAGGCAGTGCAACTAAGCGATTTCCCTCATACAAATTTCCAAACAGTTCTGGGGGAAATGCCTTTTTAGCTGCCGGGCAGTTCCACACTGCTGCCATGTGCCGCAATAACTGTGCGTCCAATGTGCTGAATGCTGGAATCGAACACTGTTCCAATTTCGTCAGACGCACCCCAGCAGATACCTCTTTGTGGGCTGATTCCAACCATTCCAGATATGCCAACTGGGGACGTGGGCCGCCACGAGATTCCACTTCCCAATCCGGTGGGGATGCCAGCACCTTGAAAGTGGGGGCAATTTTCGCCAGGGCATTCCGCACTTCAAGTACCCGCGTACGATTCCAGGTGCCGCCCACATGCAGTTGAATCAGGCGTTTGTCTTCAGCACTGACAAAATGGAAAGGATCTTCCGTTTGATTGGGCAATGACATCGTGAACGCAGTCACGTGATCGATAGCAAACAACTTCTCACGAGAGGGAAACTTTCCAGTGGCATCCAGCACTAACTTTGCGTCACTTACCGACCACGGAAAGCTGGATGATTCCACAATTTCCTGCATTTCAGTAAGAAATTGCTGTTCATCCGTTTTCAGGCTGCCCACCAGTTCTAAAAATGCATCCTTCTGGGCTGCGGCGGCCTGAGTTTCGGATTGATCTATGGGATCGTTATTGGAAACCCAGTAGAGGGTGACAGCAGCACCAGTTAAAGAGAGGAAAGCGACGACGATTGCAGAGATTGCCAGCTTATTCACGGCCCGACCTTGGGTAAAGCAACCGGCACAGCCAGCGTGGTTTTATCCCAGGGTGGCAATACCGGTTTATCCAGTTTACCAATGATATCGACCATTACCTTGGTGCCGGTTGCGGGTTCCTGGGCAACCACGGTTTGTTTCGATTGTCCAGGTTCGGAATAAAACACTTCACGCTTGGAATCGGTAAATTCGGCAAACCCTTCCACCGCAGTTGTGGGGCGAATAATCGAGATACGATAACCAGTCATATCCCCCTTGTCTGAATCCCAGGGGATGGTTTCGGTCCAGGTTTTCCCACGTTCGGGTACTGCGGTGCGTGCCAATAGTTTCTTTGGGGTGCCATCCAGATTTTTGCCCAGTTCCATCTGAATCTGGGTTTCGCGGGCGGGCAGATTTCCCCATTGAATTGTCACTGCAGTCTGGGTGGGACGGCCATTTTTCTCCCACAGCAGGTATTCCACTACTTTCAATGCCTGGTCGTGCATCTTCACCCGACGTGGCAACGACAGATACTTTGCCAAAGCCACCTGAAGTGCCTGATCATTCGCAACTGGTGCATTGACCTGCTTGACTAATTGTTCGTAGTGGTAGCGATCTTCTTCCGTCTCGATCACAGGCAAAAACTTGGAACGCAGGCGAAGCTGCTCCCCTGGTGGTAATAATTTCTGTACATCCGGGGAATCAGCGAAGGCATCGAGATGATCGTACGCGCGGCTGAATTGGTGCGTGGCATTATCCAGATCAATCCGCTTTTTCAGTGCTGCTTCGATCCCATCGGCATACGTTTTCTTGAAAATACTTAAATCAAGTGGGACCATATCTTTCCATGCGGGCAGGAATTTTGCTGACTGATTCAGTAAATATGCCGCACCTGTGATATCTTCAGTTCGCATTAATTGAGAATATTGCTGCTGAAAAAAGGCCCACTGATCTTCTTTGCTGGTATCCTTAGCTGGCACTTTGACAATTTTTTCGACAGGTACTTCGACTCGTTTTTCGACAATTTTTTCTACGGGCACCTGTACGATTTTTTCGACAGGTACTTCGACTCGTTTCTCGACAATTTTCTCTACGGGCACCTGTACGATTTTTTCAACGATTTTTTCGACAGGCACTTCAATCCGCTTAACAACTTCACGCGATGGGCGGTACGATGTAATCGTGACCTTCTGATTCCACGTTGTATCAATCACCCACAGATACATGCCGATTGCGGTAGCCAGCATTACCACCAGGTACCACGGAAACAGGCGAGTGCGATACACCACCTTTGGTGGGGTGGGCGTTTCATCTGCACGATTGGTAATACCGATGACACCGGGGACTTTCTGCTCCGGCACCGGATCAAGCAGCGAGCGACTACGATCGATTGACTCACTGACCCGTTCTGCATGTTGTTTAACAGGCTCTGTGGGTAAGCGATCTTCATACTGAATAGGTTCTTTCTTGGGCTTGTCCGTCCCACGATAGATGGGTACTGGGGCCTTTGCAACTGGTTCGGGTTTGGCTGCTGGCTCCGGAGCTTTCTTTGGCGTGGGCGCGGGCTTGACAGGTTCTTCCACGGGTTTCTTTTCAACTGCCTTGGGTGACTGCTCCAGTGGCTTTACCTTCAAAGGCTCCACGGTCATCGGAGTTACAACCAGTGGTTTTACCTCCACTCGGCGAAGTATCGCCAGGTCCGCCACTGTTTCGGGTGGCTGATCTGCGATGGGTTCTTCTTGTTCTTCCTCTTCAGTTTCCAGTTCTGCAACAATTTCCTCTTTCGGTGGTTCCACATGCATATGCAGTATGGGTGTTGTTTCGTGTGGCCGAGTGCGTTCTTCCACAATAGTTTCCACGATTTTTTCGCGGGTGATAATCGTCTTCGTGGAAGTGGTTTCTTCAGCAGTAATGCGTTCAAGCACTGGTGGGATGATCGGTTCAGAAACGAGTTCTTTTTCCGGCATGGCCACAATCATTGGGGCAGGTTCTGCCACTTTTTCCTGCAGCAACGGACTGGAATTGAGCGTTCGCTGACTGTTCTGTAATAAATTTGCCCAATACCCCCCACGTGGGAGATCATCCCAGGCCGATTCGTGAAATTCTTCCAATTCTCCGATTTCCACAACAAACTGGTGGCGGGCAATATCCCAATCCACCGCGGCCATCGCATCACCTAACACTTCCAGACGTTCGTGCAGTTGCTCCAGCAATTCATCACGCTGAGCGTCATCCAGTTTCTCCACTTCCAGCCCAGCCAGCACCAGTGTCTCGGTGCCGCTTTCGCCATCTTCCAATTCAATGGTATGACGGACCGCCAGGAAATCGTCACCTTCAATTTCTTCTACATCATCTTCCACATCGCGTGCCCGACCAATGTAATGGGCTGCAGTGGCACTATCCACCTTGCGATTGGGTGGGGCCAGAAAACGTGGACCGTGCCCCAATGTTTGAGGTGATTCAGCAATCAGTACGGGTGCGCGCATCGAGTTTCCCCACGAGTGGCTGGAAAATTTTCCCCACAATAACGAAATGGATAAGTTAAGCAAGGTCAACTGGATGAACTGTTAAAGAAAGATTGTCCAGTTTGCCTAATGTGTCAGAATCTGATCAGTAAGGTGCGAAGCAAGATGCCTGGCTCAGCCAATCGCAGCCACCATTTTGCCCATTTTCTCCAAAGTGAATTGGTGAGCTTTTTTTGTTACTTCGCGTGCCTTGGGCAAATCACTCCCTAGTTCCAGCAAACGATCAGCAATCTGGGTACCCGTGGCATCATCAATTTCAAAAATCCAGCGATCCAGTCCGATATCACGCCACATCTGCCCTTTCCTGGTATCAGTGGGCTGCCGCAGCAGCATCGCCGGTGTACCATTCGCAACGGCAATAATGGGTGAGTGCTGTTCGAAACTGATCATCGCAGCCGCACGTGCGTAAACGCTGGCAGCCTCAGCAGTCAACCAGTAACGATCCATGACTACCACGTGCTGCTTAATTTTTTCTGGCAACGGATCAAACAGTAATGGCTTTAACCGAGTGACCGCATAGGTCATCTCAGGAACCAGAAACACTTTTTGTTCAAACTTGGTTACCCAGGCAATTATGGCTTCCCGCATCTTGGCGTGGTCGCGTTCGGCAAAAGCCTCGTTCACCGCACTGCGTTCTGGGTTGGGCTTCACCCGTTCCGGACGAATCTCCCAATAAGGTGTCCAGCGCAGGCGGGGAATGGCACAGAGAAACTTTCCCGCTTCCAATTGATACTTTTTGAGCAATTTATCCGCAGCACTCTCATCATGGATATCCAGGGCGAAGGTGGCATCCGGCCCGAATGCCATTGTGGGGCCTTTGATGCCTGTGGCCTGCAGTGCCTTCAGAGAATCGCTATCCCGAGTGTAAACAAATTTGGCATTCGCCAGCAGTTCGCGGTGCGTTTTCAATTCTGCATCGGAAAGTGTTACACCTGCAAAACCGTAAGGCTTGCCCGCGGTGCGTGCCAGTTCAGTATCTTTCGCTCCCACCAGTCCTGGGCCAGAACCGTGCAGAAAAAAGTCGCACGCCTGGAGTGCGGCTTGTTTTTCCGCAGTAGTTTTGACGATGGTTAGCTTGGGAAAACGTTTCAGCAACAATCGCTCTACATCTTCACTCAGACCACTGGGCCAGAGAGTTACCACATCCTGCTGGCGGTGTTCTTCCAGTAAGGTCAGCATCCCAGGTGTGTGGGCAATGTCGCCAATATTTTCCGTTTGCCATGATGAGCGCAGAATAATTCGTTTTGGTTCTGCGGTATTGCTAATCCCAAACGCTGCGAGCATGCCTGCAGAAGCAGCTAGAAATTCTCTTCGGTGCATCAGTTCTGTTCCTTATTCAATTGAAAGATGCTGAACTAAATTGCTTGAAACACTCATGGGGATAGCCGCAGTCGGTGCCAACTACCTGCCTGCCATTGATAAACGATGCGGTCGTGCAGGCGGCTTGGTCTTCCCTGCCAGAATTCAAACATCACTGGCTGCAGGATATACCCACCCCAATGTGGGGGGCGGGGAATTTCCTGCCCCGCGTAACGACGGTCGAATTCTTCCTGGCGTGCGGCCAGTTCCTCTCTGGTTGTTAACACTTCGCTTTGCTGAGATGCCCACGCACCCAGCCTGCTGTTGCGTGGCCTGCTGTGGTAGTATTCGTCCGATTCCTCTTCCGAAACCTTTACCACAGTGCCTTCGATACGCACCTGGCGTTCCAGTTCTGGCCAAAAAAATACCAGTGCGGCATGGGGATTACCCGCAAGTTCTAAACCTTTACGGCTGAGATAGTTCGTGAAGAACTTCAGCCCACGCACATCGTATCCTTTCAACAACACGATCCTGGCGGATGGCTGCCCACTTTCGTTGACTGTGGCCAACGTCATTGCGTTAGGCTCTGGCACATTCGCAGCAAGTGACTGATTAAACCACTGATCGAACTGGGCAAATGGGCTTTCCAGCACGCTGTCTTCGGTCAGTTCCTGCTGGGTATATTCTTTGCGAATGTCTGCAACGGTCATCGTCGTATCTCTTCGGTAGTCCCATAATCAACACCAAACAACAAATTTGGTGCTACAGTGACAGTGAAACTGCTTTCACTTAATATAATATATCCTTGTCATAGATTTTCAGGCAAATTTTTCGTGAAAATTAGAAACAGTTTTCGGATATAAGTTATTGTCAGATAAGAATTTAAAAAATTTTCTACTTTTTTGCAAAATAGCGATCACCCCTACTGCCCAGATGCCTTTTACAGTTACTTTTTTCGCGGGTTCTTCAGTAAGTACAAGCGTCCATCTTCAGCGCCTCCCAGAAAGTCCGGGATGCCATTATTGTCAAAATCTACCACTGCGGGGCTGACATCGTGGCCTTCAATATTCTGTTTGGCCAACGTAACTGGTTTTGCGAAGTGCCATTTACCTTCTTTGACGCCCATGCCACGATACCAGTCGGCGTTGGCGGAATTCACCAACAGGTCGAAGGTGCCATCGCCATCCCAATCGGTCACGCACCACTTGCGTCTGCCACTACCACCTGCCGTGCGGCTGTTCAAACGAAGTGGTTGGCTGTTCTCATCCACAAACACACGTTTGGGTGGCAGAAGAATCCGTTTGCCACCTTGCATTTTTCGCTCGAACAGTGCAAGGTAGCCTTCTGTATCCAGCACGGCCAGATCGGGTAATTGATCTCCATTGAAATCGTACACCACAGGTGTCGTACGCCATTGGGTTAACAATTCATTGCCGTGTGGTTTTCGCCATCCCCACTGCAGGTGGGGAGCTTCATGTTGCCATGCGACCGTAACTGCTTGCGGTGCAGAGAGTTGTGGCGAACCCAACTTACCGACATTCTTCAGCCAGACAATATTGCCCAGAATGCTGTTGAGAATAATATCCGGTAAGCCGTCTCCATCCCAGTCGGCCACAGAAAATGTGGTGTAGCCCCACTTGGCTTCGGCAGGTCCCTGAATGCTGCCATTCGGACCAGCTATCACACGAAATGGTTTGCCATTCACTTCCAGGCGTTTCGGTGCGGCCCAGTTGGGCAAGGAACTGTCTTTATCAATAACCAGGTTCTCAAAAAATTCGATGTAACCAGCAGTATTGCCGCACAGAATATCCTGATCGCCATCGTTATCCCAGTCGAATGCCACTGGTGTGGCCAGTGCCCCACATTTCAAGGTGTCGGCCACCTGTTGAAAATAGACAGGCTGTTCGAAGATGGGGGTGTTGTCTGGGTGTAGTTTTCCAGTGTGCCGAATCCAGGCAACTCGACCGTCTTCGTCTCCCACAATCAGGTCGATGTGGGAATCGCGGTCCCAGTCAAAAGCAATGGGCACAATCATCTGTAAGTCCATGGCAATAAGCAACTTGCGCTGATCAGTCAGACGCTCACCAGCAGCATATTTGGGCTCTGTGCGGGTGCCAATGTTCTGAAAATAGGTCAACCGATCCAGAAATTCTCCGCACAGCAAATCGAGGTCGCCATCACCGTCGAAATCAGCAAAGTTCGGGCTTGGGCAACCGTACGTATCGATCGGTTTGCCACCCGCCAGCAATTTCAGCGGTGCTGCATACTTCGGCTGCTCGTTACTTCCCATGTTACGGTGGATGAATACAAAACCGTGCAAAGGACCATTCTGCCAGCCCCCTTTTGCGTCATATGCATTGTCCCAACCGTATTCGCTCCAATCTTCAATGCCAGTCACAATATCGAGCTTACCATCACCATCAAAATCAACCAGTCGCCATTGCCGGTGGCGAATTTTTGGCCCACGAGTCTGATCGGGTTTCAGGGGACGATTAAAATTTGCGGGTACACCCAGCGGGATGGATTCGCGGATACCTGTTTTCACAAAATTAGGGTGTTCTGTGCCCGGCGTGCAGACCCGCATGCCATCGGGAAGATAGCTGGGCATCACGTAGTGTTTTGTTGCACTCAGCTTGCGGGCAGGCTGAAATATGGGTCTGGGCTGCTTTTTCGTGTCACCAGTGGTATTTTCGAACAGCCAAACTCCGTTGGATGGTTTATCAGGGCAGGAAACAATCAGATCGTAGTCGCCATCATCATCCGCGTCACACGGCACGGGCCAGGCCCACAAACCCACGCCCAGGTCTACCACCAGAGTAGGATTGTTGTACGGCAGTGGGACCAGCCGATCCTGGGCAGCACAAGCCTGACAGAACAGTAATACGGTAACGAATGAGAATTTATTCATGATCGAGAGAGGATAATCAGGGTGTGAATAACTAGCCGAGGATAGGCAGGTAAGCTTCCCCTTCATTCAAGGTAGGGCGTTCCGGTCGTCCCTTATACTTGTAGACAAGCTCCATGTTGTCAATGCCCATCATGTGGAGCACCGTGGCATGCAAATCGTGCACGTGTAGCCGTTTCTCGGTAGCATGCAGGCCCAGGTCGTCGGTGTTGCCAATTACTTGCCCACCTTTTACCCCACCACCGGCCATCCACATCGTAAAACCAGTCGGATTGTGGTCGCGACCATCACCTTTTTCGCTCATTGGTGTGCGGCCAAATTCCCCACCCCAGAAGACGAGGGTGCTCTCCAGTAAGCCTCGCCGTTTCAGGTCTTGCAGCAGTGCTGCCACGGGTTTGTCCATTGCTTTGCACAGCCCACCGTGGTTCGATTCCAGCTTACTGTGGGCGTCCCACTTACTGCCTGCACCATGATAAATCTGTACAAACCGCACCCCACGTTCTACCAGTCTGCGGGCAAGCAGGCAGTTTCGCCCCATCGCAGCAGTTTCTTTTTTCTCAATTCCGTAGAGAGAAATGGTTTCTTTGGTCTCTTTGCTCAGATCCACGGCTTCCGGTGCCTCTGCCTGCATGCGAAAAGCCAGTTCATAACTGTTGAGGCGGGCATCCAGTTCAGTCTGCTGTGGGAATTCCTGTGCAAATCGCTGATTCATCTGTTTCAACAGATCCAGCTTTCCACGCTGCTGGGCAGAAGTAACCCCTTCAGGAGTGTTCAGATTGGGAATAGGTTCCTGCCCACCTTGAATGCGGATTCCCTGATAAACGGCAGGCATGAAGCCCGCGCTCCAGTTGCGTGGGCCGTTCGTGACCTGCGATTGATTGTCCTGCATCACCACGAAGGCGGGCAGATTGGCGTTCTCGGTCCCCAGTCCGTATGTGGCCCAACTTCCCAACGATGGCCTGCCACCCAGAATCGAGCCCGTATTCATCTGGCAGACACCTGCCGAATGGTTAATCCCGTCTGCCACACAGGAACGAATTACCGCAATATCATCAACCATTTCTGCTGTGTGGGGCAATAATTCACTCACCCATGTGCCACATTTGCCGTGCTGCGTCCATTTTCTCGGACTGGCCAGCAGGGGAGCTTTCGTTTCCCCCATGGCAGTGATTACTTTGCCAAAACTATCTGGAAGCGGTTTGCCCGCCAATTTATTCAGCAGTGGTTTCGGGTCGAATGTGTCCAGATGGCTTGGCCCACCTTCCATGAAAAGGAAAATACACGCCTTAGCTGTGGGGCGATGGTGCGGCTTTTTGGGTGCCAGTGGATGTGCCTGACCTGCCACTTCCTGAGCAGTCATTTCCTGAGCCAACAGTGCGTTCAACGCCAGCAGTCCAAATCCATTTCCGGCAGAGCTTAACCATTGACGACGAGTTCCCCACAACATGCCCAACCTCCCACAGTGTCTGGAGTTATTACAATACCATCACTTGAAGTTATTTTACAGCAAATATTGTCCGAAATCCCATTTCTACAGGCGAGTAATGAGTAACGACGCGACAACACAGGAACGCAAAGCAGTCAGCACCACGTTGGAAGTGGAAAATTACATCGATATCTATCAGATTATTGCGGGCTGGATCCGTTTTGCCGATGCCAAAGCAGCCGCAGTTCTGACAGTTTCCGGTGCATTGGCTGGCTTGCTGATTCCTTCGCTCAATGGGTATTTAAAATCTGTTGCCGATCCTAAACCAGTTCAGTTCTACGTGGCAATTTTCTGCTTTTTTGCGTGGTTGCTGGTGATGCTTTACTCCTCGATTCTGGCTTTTCTGTGCATCATTCCTTTTCGCCGCAAAGGCGTTCATCCCGCGCTGAGCCATTGCAAACATTTTCACCCCGCATCGATCAGTGTGCACTACCCACTCGATGATCCTGAGAAATTTGCTAATGCGTGCGACCAACTGACCATGCAGGAATTGAAATTTGAAGTAACCTCAGGGATATTAGTTGATTCTCATATTTCATCTGCGAAGTATCAACGAGTTACGAAATCAATCAAAGTGCTTGGCCTCAGTTCGGTGCTGGCGTTGGTTTACCTGGTGTTGATTCAATTCTGATGCGGGAACCAAATACTGGCCATTCCTGGCTACCTGGGAATACCGCGTTATAGCGTGGTTTTACCATCGCTGGGTCCAGGATTTCAGGTCCCGTCCGCATTGTATCGTAGGTGCTTTGTGAAACGGGAAAGGCAGTGATCAGTTTTGGCAGTTGGTCAGTGGCTGGTTGCTGAATGGCATAGATCAACCAGGCCCCTCCAGCGGGAAACGGAACCAGGTCGGTGATGCAACGTAACTGGCAGAAACGGCCATGTTTGTCCCGCACACGGGCAGATTCTACAATTCTTGTTAAGTGCATGTTTTGTATGGAGATACGTTGAATCAACGGATCGGCTGTGGTGCGGATTTGCAGCACCTCATGTGATAATTCTGGCTCATCTCGAAGGATGATCCTTAACAGGAGACTGGTCACATTTCCCAACAACGTCCCATGCTCTGGTTCCGCACAGACCACTGCGTGGGGGAAACCAAATAAGTCGTCGATGCTGTCCAGAAACCACCGATTTCGCTTATAACCATACTCAGTGAGCAGCGAGCTCAACAGATAGCCATACGTGTGCTGCAAACCAGCAGGTACCCCCACCTGATCCAGTGGAACATCGGCAATTTCTGCCAGCACACTCAAGATTGCCGGGGCGACAATTTCTTTTCCGGCCAACTCATCTTCGTTTGCTGCGAGGCCCCAGAATGAGTGAAGGCCTGGGTCCTGACGATCCCACAACAACTGAGCGTAAATTTGCGGCACCATCCCAGCAAGGCGGGCTGCTGTCGGCACACCTTTTTCTAATTGTAGAGCTGCCTCATGCAACTGCTCCGGTGTTAACTGGCCATCTTTCCCCACAGTATTATTTACTTCCTCGCATAACGATGGTGTTGCGTTTTACGTAATTGTTATAACTTAAACATTATGATTGTGCATTCATGGTTAAGCACAAATTTTTTTAACATCATTCCGTTTGAGACACTACGTTTCATTAATGGTTTTTTGACTCGATTACAGGGAGAATAAGACATGGCCGATTTTCGCAAATTAGTGATTGACCTGGTAGTGGCAGACGGTGTGATTGAAGCAGACGAGATCAAGCTGATCAAAAAGTCGCTGTATGCAGACAAAATGCTGACTCGCGATGAAGTGGCGTTTTTGACCGATCTGCGTGCGGTTGCAGCTCGTAAGAAAATCGACCTGACTGCATTCGACAAATTCTATTTGCAGGCGATTCACGACAACATTCTGGGCAACGGAATCATTTCCAAAGAAGAAGCCTCGCTTGCACAGGAACTGGTGGTCAAGCCAAAGCATTTCGCAGAAGTCGCACTGAAATTTTTGCAGAATCTGAAGAAAAAAGCGACCAAAGTGGCACCTGAGTTTGATGCCCTGCTGGAAAAGCTCACTCCGAAGAAATAATCTGCCCGATGTGGCTAAATGCAATCGCCCGCCCTTTCACATGTCGTGGACTGGCTGCAATTCACAGGATTTGTTCGAACAATTTTGCCCCACATTCAATCGATTGCTGAATCAGAAGTTTCTAGCCAGCGAACCGAAATCGTGTATCATAACGTAGTTAATTTGGTTCATAATGTGCTTAGGGAGCTGTTCATGCTGCGATTGTTCTTCACCTGTTCCGTGCTGCTGATCGGAACCTCGGCGCTGGTTGCCCAGGGTTCTGCGGATACACCTGTCACCAATCCGTACTATCCTCTGAAAGAAGGATCTGTATGGAAATACCAGGTTGCTGGCGGGCCGGTGGAAGTGAAAGTTGCTGGAAAAGAGACAGTGAAAGGTGTTTCCTGCCTGAAACTGGTTACCAGCATGGGTGGGAAAGACGCTGCCACTGAATTGGTTGCTGTTACTGCAGAAGGTGTGATGCGTTACTCAGTAAATGGCGTGACTCCCGATCAGCCGATCCTTTTCCTGAAAGCGGGTGCCAAAAAGGGCGATACCTGGCAAGTGAAAAGCACCGCACAAAAGCAAGAGATTGAAGGCACATTCACCGTTGATGAAGAAAAAGTGAAAATTGGCGACAAGGAATACGAAACCCTGCACGTCACTGGCAAAGATATGAAGATTGGCAGCTCCAAGACCACGGTGGATTACTGGTTTGCCAAAGACGTTGGTATTGTCAAGCTCCGCTTTACCCTGGGCACCCAGGAAGCAGTGCTGGAATTGATTGAATACAAAGCTGGCAAGTAATCAAATTTTGTAATTTCGTAACACCGCCCACCCATTTTGTGAAAAATTCATGAGTTTTGGTGATCGTCTTGCAGGTGCGGTGTTGGCAAAACGCACCCCACTATGTGTTGGGCTGGACCCCCGCTGGGAATCACTTCCGGTTTCTTTCACTAAATCCTTACAAGAAAAGAACTTAGCTGAAATTTCGCACCGAGTTTCTCAATTCTGCAAAAAAGTGATTGATCTGGTGGCACCCCATGTGGGTGTGGTGAAACCACAAAGTGCCTTTTTTGAACTACTCGGCCCCGCTGGATTTGCCGCACAGCAGCAAGTTATAGATTACGCACGTGCTGCGGGATTAATTGTGATTCTGGATGCCAAACGTGGGGACATTGCCAGCACCGCAACGGCCTATGGCGAAGCCACTTTTACCGGCATGATGCTTGAAGGGAATCAGCTACCGGTTTGGCAGGCAGATGCTCTAACCGTAAATCCTTATCTGGGTGAGGATGCGGTGGAACCCTTTGTCAGTACCGCACAGGCTGCTGGTGGTGGGTTGTTTATTCTGGTGCGGACAAGCAATCCAGGTTCCCACCTGTTTCAATCCTTGATCGCAGACGGAAAACCGCTCTATGTTCATGTGGCAGAAGCAGTTGCGAGATGGAACGCCCCCACTGTCGGTGCTCGTTCGCTTGGCTCCATCGGTGCCGTTGTCGGTGCAACACACCCCACGGAATTGGCAGAATTACGACAGCTGCTCCCCCAGGTCTGGTTTTTGGTGCCTGGCTATGGTGCCCAGGGTGGTAAATCTGAAGATTTAATGAGTGCCTTTCGGTCAGACCACCTGGGGGCGATTATTAACAGTTCGCGTGGGATCACTTTTCCTTACCACCCGGAAGACCCACAGTGGGAAGAGAAAATTGTAACAGCTACCGTAAAGGCCAATGCGGAACTTCGGGCCGCTGCAGGGTTTTGAGTTTTTCAACAGTTACTTAACGAATCGGTAGGCCCCTGGATAGCTCTGGTAAGGACTGGACACAATCCGATTGCGTTCTGTGCCCTGAAAGTTTACCGAAGGGCCAAGAATAGCAACTTTGATAATTTTGGTCTGGCCAGGTTTGACCAATCCTGCATGCACCGCCGCACGTGCCAGGTCGGAATCCAACGTATAGAAATCGGTGCCCCACACGGAACCACCTTCCAACTTTCCGGTAACTTTAAAAACAAAAGTTTTGCCCACATGTTGCTGGTGCGTGGTAAGTGTTGTGGGTGCTGGTTCGGCAAGTTTCGCCAGGTTTTCTTCTTCTCGATTGCCGGTATCCAGTAAATCAACGAAATCCAGCTTTAAGGTCACTTCACCTAAAGCAATCGACTTGGCTTGGATGGTGTCTTTTTGCAGTACGCCCGCAATTTTCGAAGTTTTTGTGGTAACCACATCGTAAGGTGGTAATTGCTGACGCTCTTCAGGAATCAGATTTTCCATTTGAAACAGGATTTCTTCCGCACGTTTGGAAATTTCCCCATCTTCATGATTCAATGCAACCTTTAATGCTGGCAAACTTTTTTCCCGAAACTCTTTCAGGAGCTTACCAGCACCTTCCCGCGTTCGAAATTCCGCATTGCCAAGATCAGCAATCGCATTGGCAATAATTTTTTCTTCTGCTTCGCTAATCCGCAATCCTATTTTGATCGAAACCACGTCTTTCATAGGTATTTCGAGCATACCGTATTCTGTTTTCAGTTGCAGCTTTTCTTCCAGTATCTGAAAACGAACTTTGCTTTTATCAGTCAGTACCACATCAACAAGCTGGGGTGGTTTGCTGGTGAATGGACCTGCCGGCTGGGCACCCAGGGGAAATACGATCGCCACTAATGCCATGAAACTGAGTTGTTGCCACATCGTTCTGCATCCTGTTACTTGCCGAAGTTACGACTGAATGGTGCATGTGATTGTAGCAGTAACAGGGATTGTCTGGTGTAACAAATTGTAACAGTGGCACCAAAAGCACTAACTGGCTTTGAGGAAAAGAGCTAGGAAAGTGCGATTATTAGAACATGGATCGAATTCCGAGAGTCAATGCAATCTGGATGCCAAGGTAGATACCCGCAGCAATTGCAGCTTCTTTTATTGTCATGCCGCAAGTGGCCATAATGGCAAATGTAGCACATATTGCCCCGACTGTGAGTCCAATAAAAAACAGTTCTGGTGGTAATAGGTAATTAATAATACTTGCCGGCAGGAGAGCGGCGAACACACAAATCAACATTTTTCCCCACCCTGGAAATTCGCCATCATCCATAAACGAGATGATCAATCCAAGAATTCCAGCGCCAATTATCAATGCCAACATTGAATTTCTCCTATTTCAATAAGTTTAGTATCGTTGCAAGATTCCCCGACTGCATCAATAGCAGCGATGAAAAGGGTTCAACCAAATATGGAGTAGACTGTTCCTAAGCCAAACAGCAACAACAGGATTACTGCGGCAATTTTGTTTTCCACTCCCCACGTTTTGAGAGTGCCATCCTTTCGCCGTTTTTTGTAATAAACCGGTCCTGTCAACACAACGAAACAAACGAAAATCAATCCACAAAAGGTGAACAGGCCCAACAAGGCAATAAAGGGAATCCCTGCACCGATGATCATTAATACGAGGTGGGCAACAATCAGTGCAGAACAATTGTCACTCTTTCGATACCACGGAACTTCCGAGTAGTGAGAAAACACAGGTTTTGCATGATAAGGTGGTTCGCCATCATCATAAGGATCGTGGCTTTCGAAATTGCTCATGTGGGGGTATCCTCTTGTTTGGTAAGAAGTTAGTGCCTGTAAGCACCCCACGACTTTCCACACATGTGCAATAAGACGTGGGCGATTCTGAAATGTGATTTGAGCCACATTTCTTTGTTTCAGTTGTAACAGAATCGTAATCAAGTGGCAACAAGGTGCTTCGGTGAATAGTTGGCTTATCAACTATTTATCTGGTAATATACTTTTCGTTAAGAATCTTGATTGGAAGCAAATTGGTTTCAGGGACCGCTTATTTCGAGAATATTGCCTGTTCCCACTCGAGAAGCAATTGCAAAAAGGCTGGATTTGGACGTAAACCAGGGCGTTTTGTACGCACCTGGGCGATTGCCTGATCGCGGGACCACTGATTGCGTGCCATCAAATAGGCCACTACCACCATACCACTGCGACTGACACCATTCATGCAATGGACGTACACAGTTCGCTTTGCCGCACGTTGATTTTTGATAAACTGCACCTGACCCCGTAGCCATTCCAAAGTGGGTGCGGGTGCTGCATCTCGGATTGGTTCCCACTGGTGGGCTTTCACTTGATATTGATCGGGTACCTCGCAGAGGTTCAGTACCGCTTCAGTATTCTCAGGTGGCTCTGCAACATACCCACCCAGCCAGAGACCATCTTCTATTTGAGAATAATTAGGAGGTTCCTGCGTCAATCTCTCCACAAGAAAATTAAACGCTACCAGAAGCGTCGAGATGAGGCCTAATGTGTAAACAGGCCAGTAACGCCGCCACTTTGTTCGCACGATACTCCCCCCGCTGTGATGAGCTGGAATCACTACCAAATGGCTATTTGATCTGAATGTTGTCCAGCAACAGCCAACCATCTAGTTGCTGCGTGCGATTTGCAAACCGCACAGGTTTCCCGCCTTTCATCGGGTTTGGTACTCGCAAAGCGAGCTTGTAGGTTCCTGCGTCGATTCCAGCAAGATCGAGCGTATTTTTCCAAACTCGCGTAGGCTCTGACGGCAACAAACCTGTTAGTTTGCCTGATGCAGGAAACAATTTGACTTCTTTCCCGTCGTGCAGCAAACCCCACTGCGCTCGCCAGTCGTAATAAAATGGTGCCACACCACGATTCACTATTTCTAATGAAACTTCGAGTGTGTTGTTGCTTACTTCGCTAATAGTGACCACTGGACAATAAAATTCGTAGCCCAGCCGCTGAACCTGTTTCAATGCTCTATCGATCCGTTCCTGGGGCTGATTTTTCCGAAACATCCCACTGTCCATTAACCAGGTAGCGTGGGTGGTTTCCACGCACTGGTGAAAGTTTTGAATCTTATTCGTACCAGGTAATTCATCAAAAACCTTGCCCCATGCTTCCGGTCGAATTTCCCCACCAATTGGTTTGGTTTTCCACTTCGATTCTGCTGCAGTGCCTGCTGCCTTCAAGGTGGTCATGTAGAACCACTCATCGCCTTTTTTTCCGGTATGGAGTGTTGCCCATGCGAATGAATCGTCGTGGTAGCCAAAATGGCGTTCTGCGTTCATTGCATACTGCGGATGGGTGGAACTTGCGGGATAGCGCAGCAGCACCGCAGTTGTACGAAATGCTTTCTCGTAGGCATCCATCACTTCTTTCTGTACTTCTTTACTGGCAAAGAGCTCTTCTTTGGGATAGGTGTGCCATTCCCCCCAAGCACCCAACAATCCTGCGGTCATAAATGCCAGGCGGGGGTCGCCATCGTATTTCCTGCCGAATGCTGCGATAAAATTCCGCAACGAACGGCGTAAATTCCTGTCTTCATAATCCGGTGTTTCCGATATGGTGCGGCCGTTGTCGGTGGTGTATTTGTGGAGTTTCAAACCGTCATCCAGCAGAAACTGGGGAATTGCTCCCGTTTTGTTTGGGTACTCCAAGTAGACCCGCACCACCGCCTGATGCCCACGGGAAGCAATGTCGTTCAGCATTTTCTCCAATGGTTTCCAATCGAACAGTTGATATCCGTGCACCAGATCGGAATACCGGATGTAGTTAAACTCCATACTGTGTGGGAAAAATTGTCGCCGATCACCTTGGTATGGCACTAACCCCTTCAACGGATTATCCACTGGTGCGGTGGCATATTCCAGTTCTGTGCGGGTTTCGCACAGTGCAAATTGGCAGCCCACAAAGTACAGGCATAGCCCACTGATCAGAATGATTCGACACATAATTGACACCCAACTTGAAGCCCATCTGAACAAGCGAAGGCTAAGAGAAGATCTTTGCTGTAACGTCATTTTATGGTGGGCGGCCTCCTTTTTCTCATTTCTCTCTCATTTATTCTGATTTCTCAGCGATAACCAAGTCAATCTGTACCTTCTGAAGAGAAATACCTCGAATGAATTGAACTCGGGCAACATCTGCGTAAAAAATCTGAAACAGAGAGGACATCGAGGTTCATGGCTGCAACGTTTATCCCGAATGCACGCATTCGGACGCAAGTATTCCGTACACCTGCCGAAGTTTCGCGGCATGCGGCACAATTGATCGAGCGGATCATCCGTGAAAAGTCTGCTGCGGGGCGTAGCACGGTGCTGGGGCTTGCCACTGGTTCAACACCTGTGCAACTCTATCGCGAACTGATTCGTCTCCATCGCGAAGAAGGTCTCGATTTTTCGAATGTGATCACGTTCAATCTGGATGAATATTTTCCGATGCAACCGGACGATCAGAACTCGTACCACCGGTTCATGTTTGAAAACTTGTTTAATCATATAAATATCAGGAAGCATAATATCCACATACCCGATGGGACCATTTCTCCTGGAGATGCCCCACGGTACTGCGATGAGTATGAAGCTGCCATCCGCACTGCAGGTGGGCTGGATGTGCAGGTGCTTGGTATCGGCAGAACGGGCCACATTGGCTTTAATGAACCTGGATCCTCCCGCAATAGCCGCACCCGACTGGTAACTCTGGATCGCGTCACACGGCGGGATGCTGCGAGTGCATTTTTTGGTGAAGAAAACGTCCCACTGCAGGCCATTACCATGGGGTGCGGCACCATTCTGGATGCCCGCCAGGTCATTTTGCTCGCTTTTGGCGAACATAAAGCTTCTGTGGTGCGAAAAGCACTGGAAGAACCGGAAACAGAAGCGATTGCCGCCAGTTTTCTACAAAGTCACCAGGACGCCCGCTTTTTGCTGGATGAACCTGCTGCCGCAGACCTGAGTTTCTTTCGCCGACCGTGGGAAGTGAGCAGTGTCGACTGGACCCCACCCATGATCACAAAAGCGGTGATCTGGCTGAGTCTGAAGGTGGGGAAATCTTTATTAAAACTTTCTGAGGATGATTTTCGCAACCACCACCTGTTTGAACTGATTCGTGAACATGGGCCCGCCGAAAAACTGGGAGAGCGGGTATTTAATGATCGTGAAAAGACGATCTGCCATCTTCCTGCAGGTGAAATTCGCAAAACCGTGCTGGTGTTCAGCCCCCACCCGGATGACGACGTCATCAGTATGGGTGGGACGATGATTCGTCTGCATGAACAGCACCACAAAGTGCATGTTGCATATATGACCAGCGGCAATGTTGCCGTTTTTGACCACGATGCCCGTCGTTTTGCCGACTTCGCTGCCTCTTTTAATGAGTTTTTCAACATTGGTGCGGAAGAAACCGCAAAAGTAATTGCGGGAATTCAGGATTTTCTGGATTCCAAGCTACCAGGGCAGAACGACAGCCCCGATGTGCTGAAAATCAAGTCTTTAATTCGCGAAACTGAAGCTCGCACGGCTGCACTGGCGTGTGGGATCCCACCGGAACAACTGGATTTTCTGGATTTGCGCTTCTATCGTACTGGTACGAAAGCAAAAATGCCGGTACAACCGGAAGATATTGACGACATTGTCGCCCTTTTGGAGCGTTTACAGCCAGCACAGATCTATGTTGCCGGTGAATTATCCGATCCACATGGTACCCATCGACTATGTGCGGAGGCAATTTACGAATCTGTCAGACGAGTTCGCCGCAAAGGCCAGCAATTTGAGGTATGGTTATATCGTGGTGCATGGGAAGAGTGGGAACCGCACCAGATTGAACGGGCAGTCCCACTGTCACCGGAAACGGTGGTGAAAAAGAAGGAGGCCATTTTCAGGCACCAATCGCAAAAAGACCGCGCTATGTTCCCAGGTGGTAGTGATAAACGGGAATTCTGGCAGCGGGCTGAAGAGCGAAACCGTGCTACGGCTCAATTGTACGACGCACTGGGCTTGCCAGAGTTTTACGCATTGGAGGCGTTTGTGTTGTGGAAAGACGACTAATAAGTTCGAACCTTCTTCGAATTTTCACTGTCTAATTTACTGACATTCCCACCGAACCATTAATCGGGTAATTTGGGGGTGCCGCAATAATAGAGGAAGAGAACAAACTTTCTCGGGAGGCTTATCATGAGCGATTCAAAACGTACTTTCGGTTCTGTAAAGAATGCGTCAAGGAATCAACAATCGGTCGATCTGACCACCGCTCAACAGATGCTTCCTTTGGTGCGCAGCATCGTACGCGATATTGTTGAAAAATCGGATGAACTGGAACGACTGCAGCCAGAACAAGCCCGATTGGAAAGCCACCGTCGCGAGCTGGAGTGGCAGGAAAGAGAACGCCGATACACCGTTAACGATCAGATATCCAGTATCGAATCGGAATACAAAAAGATTCTGGAAGAACTGAGATCTCTTGGGATTTCGCTGATTGATGCGAAAGTGGGCCGCGTGGCATTTCCCACAAAGATTCATGGGCGACCAGCGATGTTTACCTGGCAGCCAGACGAAGACAATGTCGGCTATTGGAATTATGAGGATGAAGAAACCCGGCATCCGATTCCCACGGAATGGCAAAGTAACAGCACCAAATAAGTGGGGCAGCCTCAATCCAGACTAAATTGATCGACTTTGTAAAGAATCCGGGTTGTAGCCCCATTTTGCCATTTGGCTGTCCTAATCTCCTGGTTACAGAAATTCTGTACCATTCGCAGCACTAAAACTGATCCGACTTTGCTGTATTTTTTTCTAAAATCACCTATTAAAATGCGGCATGGTGTTTCTTTGTTACGGACTATCAGGCATGTCCAACGATCAGGCAAGCGCTTTACAAGCTCTGGAAAACTACCGAAGTAAGATCCGTCATCGCTATGACAATGATCGCAAAGCTCTCGAGGAAGTGTTACGCCAGATCTTAGCTTCCAGAATTCCCAAAAAGGCCACCGCGCTGGTTGCCTCTCTCGGATACGATGAGGTGATTTTCAACTGGGATCAAGGCAGCAGATCGCCGAGCGTTCGATTTGTGGTGACAGCGGGGGCGATACCTTTCGAACCGACGGTGTTCGCAACGATGAACCTGTCGTTCGACAATTTCACTGAACTGAATTGTGTTGTGCTGACGGATCTTGTGATTGATGCCTGGGCTAACGCTGGTGGTTTCCAGGCAACCCGCCCATTAGTCGTGTGGCGGACTCTCGTCGATTCCAGCAATGTCGTGCCGGAAATCGTAATGTCGTTGCGAGAAACGATCTCTCGACTCACTGCAAAATGTGATGACAGCCAATCAAAGACCGGAGTGTCCTCGCCTGCTGCGGGTACATCGGTTCCAATTCGACCCGAAGATCTCGCTGCAAGCTTTAACGCAGAACCAAATGCAATGCGGGACTGGGCAGAATGGCTCGATACTACGGGCTTTTCTAAAGCGGCGACTCTGTTGCGGTGGCTGGAAGAGTTCCGCGATCAGCTTGCGTCTGCGGTTGCATTTTGGATCAGCAAGGGGCAAGGGCTTCTCATCTTTCGCGAACGGGCCGATACCTGGTGGAGTGTGGGCGAAGAAGAGAACTCAACGCCGGGCGACGGCAATCCAGATTCCGCGAATATCGGAGAACTCCTTGCAGCATGGGCAGATTTCTACCCTGCGTTCGAATGGTTTTGCCGCACCTTAGGATACACGCATGTTTTCGTACATGCAAAAACTGTCAAGGGTGGGGCAATCGAATCTGCCCACAATTACCACCTTGCTGGTGGAGAACATCTCATGCCGATTGAGCCGACAGCAATGATTACTGAAATTCATGCCACTGCAGCGACAAATTGAATCCGTTTGCGGCTTGTGTGAGAGTTTTTTAAGATTCTTGCTGGCACGTACCTTTTCATCCAGGCAATTCTTAAAACCGACTCCATTTTCTCCATCGATAGAAGATTTCGTGCTTTTTGCACTCTTTTGTGGGACAATAGCAGTTCAACAAATATCAGAGGATTCACCATGAGTGCAAAACCCAATTGGTGGGCATGTGCCGCACTGCTGTTCTGCGTGCCACTGGCGACTGCAGAAGACAAAGATGGCTTTGTTTCGATTTTTAACGGGAAAGATCTCAGTGGGTGGCACAATGTGAACTGCCACCCCAGTACTTTTTTTGTGAAAGACGGAAAAATTATCACCACAGGAAAGCCCACTGGCTTTCTGCGTTCATTAAAACATTATGAAAACTTCATTCTGGAAATGGAGTGGATGCACATTAACAAAGAAGAAGTGGGCAATTCCGGCCTGTTTATCTGGGGCGATCCGCTGCCCGCAATTGGTTCGCCTTATACCCGTGGCATTGAAGTTCAGGTGCTGGTGAATCTGGAAAAAGAGAATGCCTATACAAGCCACGGCGACATTTTCAGTATCTGGGGTGCGACGTGCGTGCCGGATCGTCCCCACCCGATGGGCTGGGCACGGTGCCTGCCCAGCGAACGTCGCTGCAAAGGTGGTGGTGAATGGAACCACTACCGTGTGGAAGCTATCAATGGCAGCGTCAAGCTTCATGTGAATGGCAAAGAGGTTTCTGGCGTAACGAAATCGAGCCCACGGAAAGGGTACATTGCACTGGAGTCGGAAGGTGCGGAATGTCACTTTCGCAATATTCGCATCAAAGAACTGCCCAGCACCCAGCCCAAAGCAACAGAAATTGCCGAACTGGCCAAAGATCACTTGCTGATGTTCAATGGCCTGGATATGACTGGCTGGGAATTTTCAAAAGAGCATGCAAAACAATGGTCGTACGGTGGTGGCAATTTGCGAACAAAAGCCACTGATCGGCCAATTCCGCTGACTTTTGAAACCCCACTTGCCAATGGTGAACTGCAGTTTGACTTCCGCTATCCAGAAGCGGGCAAAAAGACCGACTTTCAGATTTCTTACGGGTACGGCCCACCCATGGGGACTCTGACTGTTTCCCCCGATGGAAACATGTCGGCCAATACCAACCCTCCTCAGACACTGCAGGGGAAGATGGGTGCCAACTGGAATCGCCTGAAGTTAGTTCGTAAAGATCAATCTGTCGTGGTTCTGCTGAATAACACCTCGGCGGGCACCATCAAAGATTGGCGCCAGCTTTCAAAAGAAGGAAAGCTCTCCATCTCGTCGAAGGGTGCGATCCAGATTATGAACATGTATGCCACCCCGGAATAGTCGAATTTGCAGCTTTGTGACTGAAACCCGTTAATTGATATGCATCTGCCCGATTCCTAAGCCAGGAACAATTGTTCGCTCATTATTCTTTAATGAGTATTTGATGAATTGATCATTCTCCACTAACTCAGGTATTTTGGGTGCGACCGTACGGATTTTCAGTAAATTTTCCTGTTTTGTAACAGTCCGAATCGTGTATTCTGGTAGAGTTGTCGAAATTTGTAGAAAATACTTTGCCATAGTGGCGTATTCGCAAACCCCTGGTGGGAGATTTGGTTATGTTCCTGCGTGCTCGCTGGTTATACACACTTTGTTTAGGTCTGCTCGCGTTCAATCTGGCGGTTGCCCAGGTGGATGTGGAGGAAAAGGTTGAAGATAAGGAAGCTGCCAAGCTGAAAGGGCAGCTTTCCGGAACGAAATGGACCAGCATGGAAGGCACGGTGAATGGCCAGAAAATTCCCGCTGGTGTGCTGAAACTGGAATTCAACAAAGATGGCACCATGCGTTACCAGATTGTCGATATGGTATATACCGGCAAATACGAAGTGATTGATGGCAAGCAAGTTAAATGGAAGCTCGATCAGGAACTCGGTGGCAACAAAGAACACATTGAAAAACTGGCAATCAAAGGGAAAACCCTGACCGTCACCGATCAGGACGGCACCGCACTTGATTTTGAAATTGTGGGCAAGCCGAAAGTTGAACCGAAACAAGATCCCGAATTAAAAAGTGATAACAAGGGGTTGATCGAAGGTACGAAGTGGGTCAACCTAAAAGGTGAGATTAAAGGCACTCCCGTTGCAGCCGGTTTTATGAAGTTTGAATTCAACAAGGATGGCACACTGGTTTATACCCTGAACGGCAGGGCGTATGAGGGAAAATATGAATTGCTCCCAGGCAAGAAAGTAAAACTCATTACCAAAGAAAGCATTGGTGGTCGCCGGGAAAATATTGAAACAATTGTCATCAATGGCAACAAAATGACTGCTTCGGATACGAGTGGTGCTGGCTTGGAGTTTGAACAAATTGGTGGCAAGAACAAACCTGTCGTTAAAAAAACTACCAAAGAGTTGATTGCCGATACCAAATGGGCCAACATTGAAGGTGATGTGAAAGGTCAGAAGATTCAGGCCGGTCTGCTGAAGTTGGAATTCACCAAAGATGGCAAAATGGTTTACGATGTGGGTGGGAACCTGTATGAAGGAACCTACGAATTTCTAGAAGAAAACAAGGTGAAGTGGCTCTTTACAAAAGACCTTGGATCACGCAAGGATCACATCGAAGGGATGGAGATCAAAAATGGCAATCTGATTGTGACCGATTCCGATGGCACCAAACTGGAGTTCGCTCAGGTGAAAAAAGCAGCTCCCAAAGAAGAGCCAATGAAACAAGAGCCCAAGAAAGAAGCCAAAGGGAACAAAGAAAAACTCCCCGGCACCAAGTGGGCCAATATTGCCGGCAAAGTGAAAGGGCAGGATATTCCCGCTGGTTTGCTGAAACTGGAGTTCAACAAAGATGGTACCATGCTTTACGACATTGCCGGCGATGATTATCGTGGTAAGTACGAAATCATGGAAGACAACAAAGTGAAGTGGAAGCTCGAAAAAGAACTTGGTGGGCGCAAAGAGCACGTAGAAACATTAACTTTTGATGAGAAAGGTAACCTTGTGGTGAAAGATGCTGATGGCACCACGTTAACCTTCCGCCCAGATTCCGACTGATCCAGGCAACCTGTCACGCCCACGATGGGTGCGTTTCTCGCCTTTTCATCTTTTCTTCATTTTCATTTCCTGCAAATCGGTGGGAATGTTGATTTCCCCACTTGCCTATCCTGCACTGAATCGGAAAATTTGCTTTGGAATATCCCACTATACTAACGAGATTACAACTTAAGGATCGACATGCAAAAACGCGAAAGTGCGGTGACGTTTAAAGGCAATCCCATGACTCTGGTTGGCCCGGAAATCAAGGTGGGCGACGCTGCCCCCGATTTTTCCTGTGCCAATTCCGCAGTCAGCAAAGTGACACTGGCAGACCACGCCGGCGAAATAAAAGCTGTTCAGCGTGGTGCCATCGCTGGATACTCCTGTGGCTTGTACCCAGACCAAAATTCGAAGAAGCCCTGGCAGAACTTGGGCGCGATAAGGTGGCGTGTTACACGAATCAACCTCGATTTACCGTTCGCACAAGCGATTCTGTACCGAAGCGAACATTACCAATATGCAGACACTGTCCGATGCCACCAATCATTCCTTTGGCACCAGCTATGGCGTGCTGCTGGAAGGATTGGCTATCCCACTGTTGGCCCGTGCGGTTTTCGTGGTGGATAAATCGAACAAAGTGACTTACGTGGAATATGTCAGCGAAGTGACCAGCGAACCGGATTACGCACCGGCAGTTGCTGCACTGAAAGCTGCGGCGTAAGTCGTAGGGACATTCGTACGGATATCAGTGTTCCACGTGGAACATTTTCAATATTCGTACGAGCGTCAATGTTTTCTGCCTAAGATTATTGCAATTTCCCTGCCACCTGGTGCATATACTCCAGGCTTTTCTGGGCAATTGTTACCGGATCGGGCAGATAATTGAACACTTCGACCGATACCCATCCTGAATAATGAATATTTTTTAATGCTTGAAAGATGGGTAGGAAATCGGTGTCGCCAAATCCAGGCCCACGCATATTGGCATCGTTGGCATGGAAGTGCCGCATTTCCTGATGAAACTTTTCTAATATTTGTGGGATTGGCACCGCTTCGGAAGACATTGCTTTGACATCCAGGTGCAGCCGCACGTGGGGGTGATTGAGTTGGTCCATCATCGCCTTCCCTTCAGCAGCCGTCTGCAGAAAATCTGCTTCTGTGGGTGCCAGTGGCTCAATGCACAGATCCACCTTCGTTTCGTCCAGAAATGGCAGCACCTGTTGCAGGGTATCAAGTGCATAGGAGGTCGTCGAGGGAATATCGGCCCCGGGGGGAATCTTTCGCTGCATCGGCGAGCCCAGCACCAGAATATCCCCACCCAGATCGGCACAGGCACGTGCCAGTTCCCCCAGGTAAAGGGCAGTGCGTTGCCGAATAGCTGGATCGGGCGATGTCAGCATAAAACCTTCTGTTTTGGCCAGCAGCCAGTGCAGCCCAATGATTTTCAGATCGTTGGCTTCAGCCACCCGTCGTAATTCCTGACGCTGGCTGGTAGAAACCTCCGTAATATAGGGTGCGATGGTAAATGGGGCAATTTCCAGACCAGTATACCCGATTTCTCGCACGGTCTGGCAGACTTTTTCGTGCGGCCAATCCTGAAATGTTTCGTTACAAATGGCATATTTCCAGGTCATGGTGCAGTTCTCCCCAGGTGAAGTTTATGTTTGCAGGGTATTCTATCCAAAGCAGTTCAGACTCCCACCGTAGGTGAGAAACCAGCGATAACTCACATTGACCTTGACAAGAAACTCCTACTTTGCGATTGCACGTGATTCCATGCATGGATGCGGGGGAATGCAACATGGTGCCGTGGGTTCAGGGCGTATTTATTTCGGGCTTTAGCCTGCTGGCACTTTCTGGGTGCTTTCTGGCACGGCCGCTGATTGATAATCCAGCGTTTGTATCGGAATATTCGGCAAATCATTCCCACGAGAACCCGTGTCTGGTGCATGCCTGCGAAATATCCGAAGCCAGTTATAACGATGTATTTGATCGCGTGCTGGATGCGGTGGACGATTATTTTCCCATTCAATCTTCCAGTCGCTATGATCGTCGAATCGTTGCGGTGCCCACATTGGCCCCGGGTTACGAACAGCCCTGGCGACCTGGTTCACCCGATTTTCACGAACGAAAGCTCGCCACTTTGCAAACGATGCGACATCGGTGCGAAGTCCGCATTCTGAACGACAGCCCAGAGGGTTACCAGGTGCAGGTGATCGTGCACAAAGAATTAAAGGATATTCCGATACCTTCAGCACCATATTCAGCACCAAGTTCGTTTCAGGATGCAATCAGTGTCGACCGCACCCAGTTCACGGTGGTTGACCCGGGTTTTGGCACGACAGAGCAGGCTGATAGCGAACGCTGGATCGATTTAGGCCGTTCTATCCCACTGGAACAGGCAATTCTGAAAAAGATTCTGAAGCAGAAATAACGCCAGTTCATTGAATGACTGTTTTGCCACCCGGCAGATGGCCTTGAAGCATCCACTGAATCAGGGTGTTCCCGCGCCAGGGATATCAACCTCAACAACCTGAAAGGTCGCGCTCGCCTTTCGATGAATTTCTTCCGGGTCATGGGAGGCAGATGCAGAGATGAAAAGGTGTTTTCGATCTGGTCCGCCCAGCATCACCGCATAAGCGTGAGTATCGATCTTGATTCGATGGGTGATCTCCCCGCCTTCACAAACCCGTACAACACTGTCCTCGCCTTCGGGGTTGGCGCACCAAATTCCTCCTTCAGCGTCAAGACATATACCATCAGGACCGACAGATGGTGGCAATTGTGCCCATACGCGCCGATTACTCAGAGATCCGTCTTCCTGGATATCGAATGCTGTCAGTCGATGGCCGATTGTTTCTCCAACAATGAGCGTTCGTTCATCAGGTGTGATCACGATACCGTTCGGGAAGAAAAGGTTGTCCGCGACAACAGATGCTTGCCCCTGCGAGTCGATGAGGACCATGACACAGGTTTCAACTGGCTTAGCTGCCGGGTCCAAAAAATTGTAGCCGATATCCCCGACATACAAACGGCCTTTGCTATCCACAATCCCGTCACTCAAACAAAATTTGGTGATATTGCTGATGTCGGCGAATTCTTGCAGGGACCCCCCGGCTTCGGACCGGTAGATCTTTCGTTGAAAAGCATCCCCAACCACGATAGATCCTTCAGGAGTCATTCCAAAGGCATTCGGAATGAATGGTAGTTCCAGCGCTGTGGCTACCGATCCGGAAAGATCTACCGTTTTGATCCGTTTGTCGTGAATATCGATAAACCAATTTGTTCTGGAACCAGCGAGGACTCTCTGTAAACTTGAGACCCTTTGTCGTGTCGACCAGAGTTTTCGTAACGATTGCCATGATGTTCTCCACATTGTTTCTAGTGCTAGTTAATTTCAACGAAGTATTTGTCAGGATTTGGCCCGGTTAACAAAAACCAAAGTCAAGTCCGTAATCGCCCGAGTAACATGCCCCTTACCAGTAAGATCGTTGCAAAAGAGAAGTTCGCCTGCATGAAATCGCCGAGCTTCCCCATCGCTCGTGACTACCTCCCCTTCGCCGGACAGAACAATCACAACGTATGGTTGAGGAGCATTGTGGGCAGGTGCCTCAGTTCCAGCGCCGAACTGAATGACGCTCATTGTCGTCACGCTCCCTAAATCGCTCATTCGCCCCATGGGATTCGGAGGCGGGCCGACAGCGAGTTCTTTTTCGGGCAGATCCTGCAAGGCGAAACAAGTCTCACCTTGTTCATTTGTTTGGATAGTTGGAAATTTCATGTAAGCATTTACCTCGGTTTTGGTTTTCTCAATCTCTCAATAGATGTCAGAATTCAACTTCGCCCTCGATTTTTCTCATTTTAAACTGCGAAACAGCTATTACTCACATGCTGCTTCATCATTATGTATCAACTGTAAGTAGTGCCTGGATTATCTCTGCAATGCAACAATTGCCATGCGAATCTTACCGGCGAACTTGTTGTAGCGCTCCATGTAGTCTGGCCTTGACTACGCCCACCATATCGTCGTGCGTTATGCTCGATAAGGTACTCCGCTATCTTTTCCAGATTCACGAATAGAGCCTCATGCGTATTTGAATACTGCCATGGAATTGCCAGATTTCTGCCAGCAACACAGCTCAACAGGAATGGTGGTTCCAGTGCTCAGTTAATCATTTGCACCAAGCACCTTTTCAAGGATGGCTCCCAGCAAATGGGCCCCACTCGGTAACAATGACACCGTTCGTCTTGACATATTCTTCCCACAGTTTGAGGAGTGCAGATCGCTTTTCGGGATACTTTGCGGAAAGATCGTGCATCTCGGCTGGGTCTTCTTTCAAATTGAACAACTGCCAGGTGCCGGTTCCTCCAGCCCCTTTCAATAAATAGAGGAGTTTCCAGTCGCCCTGGCGGATCGCTCGATTGCCGAACAGTTCCCAGCCGAGCCAGTCAGAATCTGTGCGGGTCGCATTCTCCCAGCCGGTGAGCAGAGGCCACATCGACTTCCCCTGCATCGGTGCGACCAAGCCCCCTTTCTTCTTATCCGGGTGCTCGATACCAGCAGACTCCAGGAATGTAGGAGTAATATCCATCACGTGCAGAAGCGACTGATTAATGACTCCTGCGTGCTTCACACCAGGGCCACACACGATGAGGGGGGCACGAATGCCACCCTCGGAAACGACTCCTTTGAACAGGCGTAAGGGCACGCTGCTTACCTGTGCCCACGAGGGCCCGTATTCGGTGGCTGAACGTGGCTTGCCCCAGTTTTCCGGCCGGTTGTCGAATGTCTTATCGAACCAGTCTTTTGCCGTGGGGGCCAGTTTGGTCACCAGTTGGGCCATGTCCTCGCCTGCTGCCCCGTTGTCGGAAAGGAAGACAACTAGGGTATCGTCGTACTTTCCTGCTTTCTTCAGTTGGGCGATCAGCCGGCCGATTTGGTCATCCATATACTCGATCATGGGCGCGTAGAGTTCCATCTTGCGGGCAACCAAAGTCTGTTGGTCGTTCGTGAGCTTGTCCCAGGCGGGAATATTTGGCAAACGCGGAAACGTGACCACGTTTCTTGCCAACTATGCCAAGCTTCTTCTGCCGCTCCAGTCGCTCCGCCCGGATGGCGTCGTACCCCTTGTCGTACCGGCCCTTGTACTTGTCCCGCCACTCGGCCGGCACGGCCAGCGGGCCGTGAGGGGCCTGGTAGCCGAGGTAGGCGAAGAAAGGCTTCCCATCGCTGTTATTTTCATCGATGCATTCGATGATGAAATCAGTGAAGTACTTTGATGAGTAAAAATCGTCGGGTAGTTCTTCTAACAACTTCCCGTTGCGAGTGTAATGCACCTTGGGTTCCGAGGGGAGCAGTCCGAGCATGTCAGACCAATGGCTGCCAGCCCCTTCTAACAGCGCGAAATCACGATCAAATCCCCGCTTGGATGGCCACTGTTCGGGCTTTTCACCAAGGTGCCACTTGGCGGCCATCCAAGTTCGGTATCCCCCGTCCCGCAACAGGTCCGCAACTGTTTTGACGCGTGTGTTGAGGTGCCCTTCGTAGCCCGGCTTGCCCTGCTGCATCGGGCCGATCCACTCGGCCATGGTGCCGAGGCCAGCCACGTGGTTGTCCGCACCGGTGAGCAGCATCGCGCGAGTCGGGGAGCAGGTTGGTGAAACGTAAAAATTGGTTGCCCGTAATCCCTGTTTGGCTAAGGCATCAATGTTTGGTGTCTTGATCTCACTACCGTAACAGCCAAGGTCCGAATACCCCATATCGTCGGCAACGATGAGCAGAATGTTTGGTTTGCTTTTCGGTTCAACAGCTGATAAACTTGGACATGGCCCAAAAGCCAGTATAGTTGCCAGAGTTATGGCAGCCACCACTGCTCTTACCTTCAACATTAACGCGGCTCCTAGTGCTCTGTCACGACTTAATTGTCGGGTAAACCGATTTTAATTTCGTTCGTGCTTCGTCGATCTTCATTTGCCAGTCAACGCCACGCTGTGTGGTGTTGACATCGTTCGACCATGCCTCGGTTTCTTCACTCAAAGTGGCAACATCTTCAAAGCGACGGTCCGCGACACATTGGCGGGTTAACGAACTCAGTTCATTCTCTGCGATGTTCAGCCAACTTCCATGCTTGGGTGTAGCAGAATTCGATCCGTCGAACCAAGGTCCGCGCACGCGGGTTCAAACGCTTCATAGAACGCGCCCTGGTGTGGGTGTTGAGGTTGTCACACACCACGATCACTTTGGCACATGACGCATAGCGACCCTCCAACAACCGAGCCATTTCGATGGCCCAGTCAATCTTCGTCCTCCGTTCGCGAACGGAGACTTCACGCCAACCGACCAGCGGTTCGGTAAACATGAAGATAGCCGCCGTGCCCGCTCGTTCGTATTCGTAGTCAACCCGCTTGGCATGTTGGGCCGTGGCGGGAATAGGAACGCGTGTTTCTTTCAACAACTGCACCGGTTGTTCGTCCATGCACAGGACCGGCACGTTCGGATCGTACGGTTTTTCGTAGGTTTCCAGCACATCTTCCATATGGGCGACAAACTCGGCGTCCGCCTCCGGAGGAATCACCCAATATTCAATCTTCCGATTCGTCATGCCATTTTTTTAGCGTGCGTCGGACCGTTTCGTAGCTCACCGACTCCACGATTTCCAACTCCACGACCTTGCGTGCCAGCAACCGAAGCGTCCAGTTGTTGTAGCCTTTCGGAGGCGGCCCAAGCCGAGTCGCGATGATGCGGGCCTCTTGGTCGCCCGTCAATAGCTTATCCACGGGTGGTTGCTGACGTTTAGCTCGGTTGAGTGTTTCTTCAAATCCTTGCTCGACGAACCGCTGGCGAAGCCGTTCCACGGTTCTAGTCCGACACGAAAACGCCTCGGCAATACGCTCATCAGTCCAATTCGACCATCGGCATCTGCCTTCAGCAGAATCTGAGCACGTCGAACTTTCTGCCCGGTTCCCTTCAACTTCTTGACGACACTCTGAAGCTCGACTCGTTCTTGCTTTGTCAGTCGAATGATATACAACTTCCGCATGGCAACCTCCTTGTACCATGCAGTATTGCAGATTTGACTGGAATTGCCAATCCGACTTTTTAGATGTGACAAAGCACTAGCTTGACGCATTGAATTAACGTAGATTATCTTCGTTCTGTCACTGCCGTCTATCGAAATTCCGCAAAACATGGAAAACTTACCATTTCTTGCTAATTCCGACTATCCAGGCTCACTGCCGACCGTTACGGTGGTTGAGATATGCGACCCCACGGCGATCGGGGAAAACATTGAGTTAATTGAACTGGACGCGGTGCAACTGGAATCGAGACCACTGCGGGCCCGCAGAGTCATCGTCCGACTGGGGGCAATCACCGTGATATATCACTCAACGAATTGTTCGGTTCGCACGCGCACAAGATTGTTGCCCGGTTTCATGGCTTACGTTGCCTTTGGCCCCAGTGCTGCTGGGACGCTGAATGGTTCACCGGTTGGCCCGGATCGGATGCTTGCTTGCATGCCCAACATTGAAGTGGAGTTTGTAGTTGCGGCTGGCTATGAGAGTGTGGCCTTTCTTTTGCCTCCCGACGAAATGCAGTCACAGCTCAATAGCTGGCATCAGGAAGCCGATTTTCATCTTCCACACGGTGTTGAGCTGCTCACACCATGTCCCGCAGCCGCTCACGGGCTGTATAGCTTTGGGCGCAGACTAACTGACCTTGCTGCAAGACAGCCCGAACTATTCGATCAAAACGAGACGAGAAGCGCCGCCAAGGTCGAGCTGCTTGAAACCTTGATGATGACCATCGGATCGGCCCTCCAGGTCACTCCTCCACTCCAGGACCGAACTCGGCAGGTTTACAGCCGTGTTGTGCAAGTCGCTGAGGATTACGTACTGGCGCACAACTCCGATCGTCTCTATGTAGCAGACCTATGTGAAGTGACGGGTGTGAGTGAACGGACTTTGCAGTATGCTTTCAAAGAGTTAATGGGGATGACCCCGGTCGCATACCTCACCCGGCTCCGTCTTCATCGAGTGCGACAGGCGCTGCGGGCAGCTAACCAGAACTTGACCACAGTGACGACGGAGGCCCTCAAGTGGGGCTTCTGGCACTTCGGCGATTTTTCCCATGCCTACAAGACCTGTTTCGGGGAGTTGCCATCGGAGACACTTCGGCGTGATCCAGGCGAATCGCCGCCTGCTCCCAAATATGTCAAAGAGTGACATTCTTTACTGATTCCTGAAACCTGATTCTCTTACCTGACTGAATTCCGAACTTACGCAGTGATGAATCTCGCATAATCGTAAGAGTGCATTCTTTGTCGATCTACCCCCGTTTGTGCAAGCTGAACACGGTGGGGCCCCAGGAGCTTTGCCCAACGCCACGGATGCCATTTGATCGCAGCTCTTTAATGTAAGCCTCGATCGTGGGACTGGCGTAGCGGCCACCCTGTACCGGTTCAAATAATTTCCCGCTTCGGGCGTTGAACTCGTAGACTGCTTCAGAAAACTGCTCAAAATCGTGGGCCAGCAGTGCGGGCAGCAACCCCGTAAGTACAATCCGGCAAAGGGTTTCCGTTTCCCGCAGCGAGCGTTCCACCCGTTGTAACTGTTGAAAAGCCTGCAGTTCCCGCTGGCCGTGCCACCGATCGGTCACCGGTGAGGAGTGTAATTTTACTTCCCAGTCTGCCGGAAAAGGGTAGGCATGCACCATTGGCGACAGCGTTTCTGTGGGCAGTTTGCCCGCTTCGAAGATCAGCCCCCCATGTTCAAAGCCATGCACGCCGATAGCGGAGCGCTGCCCACGTCCGATCCATGCTGCCAGTTGCTGTGGGGCAACGTGGGGAAAGCCAAGTTCCTGCACTGTGGCTGTGGCAACGGCCAGGCCCAACTGGGTGCCCACACCCAGGCCGGTGTGCTCTTCCGGGCAGGCCACTACTCGCACGTGGAGTGGCTGGGAAGTTTCTAGTCTGGCAACTACCTGCTGTGCGAAGCCCATCGCCCGTTCGGCAGATGGCCCACTGCACAGCCACGTGGGGGCTTTTTCTACTTCCACAATAATTGCGGGCTCATCAATCATCAGGCCCACACCACCAAATGCACGTATCGGTAGTATTGCAATTCCATCTACTGAAGCCCAGTAACTGCTGGTACCTGGGCTTTGCAGGTTCAGCATGCCGAAATGTAAGCGAGAGCGCGCCTGGTAGCGGGTCATAGGTCGATTCCGTGCTGGTGGCAGTATTTACGAAGAAGTGCCATGGCTTCGTGTTCCTCTGGTCCACCTGTTTTATCAACTATCACCTGCAAACGGGCCAGTTCCGTGGGAATCTCGGCTGGGCTCAGCAGGTGCAGGCGGGTGGCAATAATTGCTGCTTCGATGACCGCATGTTTCGCCCGATTGAAGCCCAGAAAATCCCCCACCTGACCGTGGTGCACCACCTGAGCATGGAGGTGGTAGCGTTCACCTTCCATTTCGACCTCTTCCACACAGAATTCGAAAAATTTGTAACAGTTTTCCAGCACATCGCCCGAAATTGAAGTTGCACCACGACAGGCAGGTGGGGGAAGCTTTATTCCAATGGCTGTTTGGGCAATCAGCAGTGCATTATCGAATACATGGAATACACCCGCCCGATTTCTTAATAAATTTTCACAAGTAGTAGAGCCTGAAAGGACGCAGCAGCAGCCATTCCCAATTTGGGGAAATTCGTGGGCCCATCGGTGCCAAACAATCCATCCGCATTTCTGGTGGTCAGCAACCCTTCCACAATAACGGTGGTGTATTCCGGGTGGTTCATGGTACAAACACCTTCAGCAAGCCCAGTGCTTTGTGCAGGGTTTCCTGATATTCCAGTTCCGGCGAGCTATCAGCAACAATGCCCCCACCAACAGGGAATTGCAACCAACCCGCCTGATAGGTGAATGTGCGGATCAGAATGTTGGTATCCATGGCACCATTGGCAGAAAGAAAACCGAGACTGCCACAATAGGCTCCACGTGCGGTGGGTTCCAGTTCGGCAATAATTTCCATTGCCCGTACTTTGGGGGCACCCGTCACAGAGCCACCCGGTAAAGTGGCCCGCAGCAGGTCAATCAGCGATTTTTCCGGTGCCAGCGTGGCACGCACCTGCGAAACAAGGTGATGCACATAACGGTACGTTTCCAACTGGCAGATTTCAGGCACGTGTATCGATCCATAAGCGGCCACACGTCCCAGATCGTTGCGAAGCAAGTCAACAATCATCACATTTTCCGCACGATCTTTGGGTGAGGCGAGCAGTTCTTTCACAATCTTCTCATTTTCTGCCGATGTGCCACCCACGGGGCGGGTGCCCTTGATGGGTCTCGTTTCAATGGTACGGTCGTTAACTGCCAGAAATCGCTCTGGAGACGCACTGAGAATCTGTGAGTGGCCAAGATCAAAAGCACCCGCAAAAGGTGCCTGATTCACCTGCCGCAAGCGACCATAAATCTCCTGCCACGGTCCGGCACTTGGAACCAGCAACCGCTGGGCCAGATTCACTTGAAAACAATCACCCGCGTGGGTGTATTCGATGCCTTGCTGAATGATTTCCCGAAACGCCTGTGGGGTAAAATTACTACGTACATTGCCCCACAGTTCAAGGGGGAAAGTTGGTGCTAAATCCTTTTCTGAAAGCAACTTAGTAAAGGTCGGCTGCTTCACAGGCTGGCAGGGCCGTTGTAGCCACGCTTGCACCTGCTGAATGCGTTTTGCAGCAGAGATTTCGCGACGAAAGCCGGGCAGGGTGCTGCAAATCAGCCAGCATCCATCGCTATTTTCGCTATTCTGGTGGTCCCACGCCAGAACCCAATCGTACCAGCCCACTGCCAGGGCGGGGGTGGCAAACTCATTCCATCGTGGGGCAGGAATTTTTTCGAAGGTGCGGTTTAGATCATAACTGAACAATCCCGCCAATCCTGTTTGAAAAGGTGGCAGGTTTGGCACCCGTTCCAATTGATTGTGATGTAATAATTGATGAAAATGCTCTAATGTGTCATCAATTGTCCGATCTTCTGCCTGGTGCTGCCACCAAGTTAAGGGGTCGGCTGTGACGTAGGAATGTCGCCCACGTTGGGGATGGCGATCGGCACTATCCAGAAACAACAGGTGGGGCAGATCGCTCAGTTTTTGGGCTGTCAGCCACGGATCGCTGCAGTCTGACAGGAAGATCCAGGCCAGGGTGTCCGTCGCGTTTGTCTGTATCCGATTCAAACGATTCACTGAATTTGATTCCGTTGCTCAAAATCTGTGCGAACAAACCACCATGGCCGCAGAAAACACCTACTGATCCCAACAAATGACTACAATAATCAATCATAGCAATTCACCACCGATGAGGGTTCAATGAACAGCTTTCGCATTTGCTGGTTCACTCTGGTAATGGCCGTGGGGGTTTCCGGTGCCGAACCAGCTATTCACCAGGCTCAGGGCGTTTTCATCGGTGAACCCACCGCAACCAGCGTACTGCTGCAAACCCGTCTGACGGCGATTGCAGGCCCCAAACTGGATGCAGAAAACGATGTTCCCGGCAGTGCGGGCGTGGGCAGATTTGAATATGGCACGTCACCGAAATTCACCGATACGAAAACAACAGAGTGGCTGCTGGCAACCGCACCGAACGACTTCATCATTCGAGCGCAAATAGCGAATCTGCAGCCATTTACAACATATTACTTCCGTTCGATCGTGGGCAAAACCGAAGCCACTGCCCAACCAGGCCAGGTGGGCCAGTTTCGCACATTGCCAGCACCCGACAGCACCGATCAGGTGAAGTTTTGCATGGGTAGTTGCATGAACTACCACTCGTTTATGTCTGGAAAAGCGAATGGCGGCGGACCTGTTACCGCCACTGCTGAAGATAAAGAACTCGGCTACCGTGTATTCAAAACGATGCATCTAAAGAACCCGGATTTTTTCATTGGAACGGGTGATATTGTTTATTACGATCACCCAGGGAATATGCCCGCAACCACTTTGCCGGAATTGCACAAAAAATGGCATGAACAGTTTCGTTTCCCGCGGTTGATGGAATTTTTTGCCCGCACACCGGCTTATTGGTCGAAAGACGACCACGATTTTCGCTTCAATGATTCCGATTTATCAGGGCAACGGCTGCCTTTGGCGAAAACGGGTATCGACCTGTTTCGGCAGCAAATGCCCATTTTTGCGGCAGATGATACGAAAACCCCTACCTATCGGACCCACCGCATTAATAAGCACCTGCAAATCTGGCTGGTGGAAGGCCGAGACTTTCGTTCTCCCATTAAAATGAAGGATGGGCCGGAAAAAAGCATCTGGGGCAAGGAGCAGCGGGATTGGCTGCAAAAAACATTACTGGCAAGTGATGCGAAGTATAAGATCCTGATCAGCCCCACCCCGATGGTGGGGCCGGATCGGGCATCGAAAAAAGACAACCACACGAATCTGAATGGTTACCGCCACGAAGCGGAGGCATTTTTTGACTGGTGCAAGGCCAACAAACAGAACAATCTGTTGATCTTCTGTGGGGATCGCCATTGGCAGTACCACAGTATCCACCCATGTGGCATCGAAGAGTTTGGCTGCGGTGCGTTAAATGATGAGAATGCGATTAGTGGCGTGAAGCCTGGCACGAAAAACAGCACCGATCCAATGGGGTTATTGAAACAGCCGTATCTGTACGATAAGCCCACCGGCGGGTTTATTTTCGTTCAACAAGCCACTGATGAGAAAATGCCCACGTTAAAGATCAGTCATTACGATGACCAGGGAAAAATATTGAATCAGTGCAAAAAATAACAGGCTCTCATTAAATGCTCATTTTTAGGATCGATTTTTCATGAAATACTCATTATTTGTTCCCGTTTTCCTGTTTGGTGCAACGATCATTTGCCAAGCTGCAGAACCGGTGCAACAGACAGTCCAGTTTCGTTCGTTGCCCACTGAAAAGCAGGTACCCGACCTGTTTCGCATGGAAAACCAGGATTTTTCCGTGAAACTACAGATCAAGCGGGAACTGCCGATCAGCAAAATTGCGGTGGGCGAAATCGAGTATCCATCAGCAGTGAAATCGCCCTACGAAGTGAATAATACCGTCTATGGCGAATATTTTCGCCCACTGGGTAAGGGGCCCCACCCTGCGGTCATAGTGTTAGACATTTTGAATGGCGATGGCAGTATTTCCCGCACAATAGCCCAAATGCTGGCCCAGAATGGCGTGGCTGGCTTGTATGTGCATATGGCGTATTACGGCCCACGCAGGCCCAAAACAGAAAAGGTACGGCTGCTCAGCACCGATATTGTGCTGACAAAGGCCGCCATTCAGCAAACGGTGAAAGATATCCGGCTGGCCACCGCCTGGTTGCAAAGTCAGCCCGAAATCGATCCGAAACGAGTGGGCATCCATGGCACCAGTCTGGGCAGTTTTATTGCCGCACTCAGTTCTGCAGCAGACCCACGCTTGTCTCGAGTGTCGCTGTTACTGGGAGGAGGGGGACTGGTGGATGCATTCTGGAAACACCCACAAGCCGCACCGTATATCAAACAGTTGGAAGATAATGGTATTACAAAGGCTTACGTCAAAGAGCAGGTCGCCCCACTCGACCCGATTACGTACGCAGAGCGACTGGGCAAGCGAGATCTTTTGATGTTAGCTGCCAGTAAAGATGATATCGTCCCACCTTCCGCTTCGCAGATGTTGTGGGAAGCAACCGGTAAGCAGAAAATCATTTGGTATGAAGCCACCCACGTCGGAGCGGCGATGCACCTGTTCTCTGTGCTGCCTGAAATCCTGAAGCACCACAAGAAGTAGAATTTTGATTATCTGTACAAGTTAATGCCTCAGTTAACATTCACCAGAAAATCCATGGAAAAATACTTTAATTTCATTGCTATTCAACTGTATGGGATTTTTGTTATTTTCAGAGTAGGTGCTGCTCTACGTAGAGACATTGGCTCTGGCTCGGTTAAACGCAGAATCCATGGCAGAGATGTCTTCTGGTAGACTTTTATCGGGTTTGCACTTTCTGGTTTTCTTGGGCCAATTTACCACAGACGTATTGATCCTTTTGCTGCAGTCGTATTAGGGTTGTTTGGTTTACTGGCAGGATGTTGCGTTGGAATGATTCATGGAGGTTTGGTAGTTCTTTTCTATAGGATGCCAGCTTATGATCCAGAAGAACGCGATACGATTGAGCAGGACTGAATTGAGTGACATCGACATATCAGAGAAAAATTCCAGGAATTGATGAAACTCTTCTGCAAACCCGCAGGTAATACTGTTGCCTAACCTGGAGTTTCGTATGAAAAGTGCGATATTATTTGCTGGAATTCTCCTGCTCTTTTTTCCCTCAGACAGCTTCACCCAGGAGCAAAAACCTGCACTGGTACTGAAGACGCGTGGGGATATTCCCTGGATTGCTTTTTCGCCTGACGGTAAATCACTGCTTTCGGCCAGTAAATTTCCCGATCGTGCAGGTGGGGAAGATCATGAACTGCAACTTTGGGATGCCACTAACGGTAAATTGATCGCCGGTCCGGTAAAAAGCGACTACATTTCAGCTTCAGGAACAATCAGTTCCGATGGCAAATTGGCTGTGACTGGTTCATTTTCTGGAGGGTGGCAATTGTGGAGCCTGCCTGATCTGAAGCCACTTCACAAAGGCGAGTGGTATCAAGGACGAGTCGATCGTATTGCTTTTTCACCTGATGGCGGTACTTTCACGGCACTTCGTGCAGACTTTCGAAAAAGATTCACAGATCCATTTAAAGCAAGCCGGGTTACCTACACAGCATATACGGTGGATACCCGACCCGGAAAAATGGTTGGAGAATCACAACCGTGGCCACGGGAACTCTGGAAAGAGGAACGCGCATCAACGCCTCGCATCAGTGAGCCAGCAGGGTGGAGTAAGGGCATGTCCCCAGCATTTGGGAATGATGGCCGACCAGTGCTGCCCACCGCAGCGGAAACGACTGCTCTGGAAGTACCAGACGATTCCGAGAACTGTGGTGGTCCCACCGCTTGTGCGATCAGCCCCAATCGCAAACTTGCCGTCAGCAGTGGGTGCAATGGCACGGTCATCATCTGGGATTACGCCAATGGCAAGCCAATTGGTAAACCGCTGACGAAAGCTGAAAATCTGCAGATCATGGAAGACGCACTGTTGTTTTCGCCAAATAGCGACAGAATTGCAGTTGTCCGAATGGTTCGCTATAGCAATCCTGAACATTTTCGACCGATCATCACCGTTTATGATGTGGAAACTCGCAACACGGTGGGGGTACCGATACAACCGGGTCGAACAAGCCTTCTCAGTGCGATGGCATTTTCACCAGATGGTGGAACCTTCGCAATTACCTTCCTACGCGTTGGTCAAGGAGATAACGAAATCCAGCTTTGGAAAGTTACTGCTGCGAAATAACGGTTGTTACTCTTCTTCCAACATGCCTTTCGCTTCTTGGCGTAGGCGGGTCAGTATGCGGGATTTGGCGATAAAGACCGCATTGGTGGAAATGCCCAGCATTTCAGCGACTTCATCGGCGGATTTTCCTTCTAGAGCAACCAGTTCAAACGCCCGCCAGGTGGTATCGGAAAATTCTCCTTTCAAGATAGTCATCAGCCGCCGAAGCACAAACTTGTCGTGCTCTGCATCCCACAGTTTGCTGGCAAAACTGTTCGGATCGGCCATTTGCTGCAGAAAATCCTGAAAATCACTCCCCCCACCGGGCTGGGGCTTGATTCGTTTTGCTTTCCAGAAATCCCGCAGACAATTGAAGGTAATCGATCGTAACCAGGTGCGGAAGGCACCCGTGCGGGAGTTGTGTTCAAAATCGGGCAGTCGACGCACCAGAACGGCGATAACTTCCTGCACCAGATCATCCGTATCGGTGGTGGGTACGGTGTATTTCCGCAACCAGGTCCGGATCAGTGGGGTGTAAATCTCCACCAGTCGTCGCCAATCAGCTTCTTGTGGGTCCTGGTGCAGGCGATCAAGCAGACTGATCGAAGTCTGATTCATGGCATTATTTTTGAATACTGAAATGGTACGGCTTTTTGTTACGATACAAATCCAGCCGCAAACGAATCTCTTTTTCTTCGCGTTTCATCCAATCCGGATCGGCCATCGCTTTTGTCTGCAGGTCGACTGCTTTCTCAAAATCGCCCACTTCGGCATACGCTGCAGCCAATGTATCGAAGTAATAGCCATCCTTAAACTTCAGTACTTCACCAGCTTTGCGGGCAATCTCAATCGCTTTTTTCCCATCACGGAGCTTGGCATCGCTGGCGATCGAGAGCACGCGGGCCTGATTGACAAACAAGCCTGGCACATCAGCATGATTTTCCAGTGCGTTGTTAATATCGTCCAGAGCTTCCTGAAACTTCCCTGTTCGCATGTAGGCTTCCGAACGATTGTACAACGCAAAGAAGTAGGTGGGGGACTTATTGAGGATGCTGGTGAACTCTTCGATTGCCTTGGAGTATTCTTTCCGTTTGTTGTACACTTCGCCACGATTATTCTTCCAGGCGATGCTGTTGGGGCTCAGTTCCACACAGCGATTGGCGAATTTTAACGCGTTGTCATAGTCGTGGATCGCCATATATGCCCAGCAAATCACTGCCACGGCCCGCTGATCGTTCTTTTCTGTTTCCAGTACTTTCAAAAAGTGATCGACCGCATCCTTTGCTTTCAGCACATCGCTCTTCTTTAGCCAGATGACTTCTGAATCGGCCTGCACCGCAACGTACTGCTCTTTTTCATCCACCACTCGTACATCAATATACCTTAGATAGGAGGGCTCTTCATCAGGCACAAATACCTGATCTGCCCGCAGGCGATAGGTCTGCACGTTCGATTCTTTGCAACACACATAATATCCGATATATTCCGATTTTGGCTTCTGCTTGGGGATCGGGGCACCCAGAACCATCGCCAGCACCAGTGCCGTAGAAGTGTGCAGCATTCTTAACTCCCTTGTTCAAATCCGTTGATGCAATTGATTGTACACGATTCAGTGCCTAAACTAAACTGTAACTTGCAGGAGCCTGTTTTTGTTTACCCCCACCAATGTGATTCTGGGTTTGAAAGTTGCGGTAGCATCAGTGACAGTGCTACTGCTTTGTTCCCTGGTTGCCCTCGCCTTTGGGCGAAAACAACTGCATGGTCGCATCAATCTGGTGTTTTTTCTGCTGACAATCACCACAGTTGTGTTTTTTGAGGTAATTATTCGCTTTATTGAACCTCAACTTACCGCAGGATTTACTACTGAAGCCCGCCGAGCGTTGAATATTCATCTCTGTTTTGCGATCCCTTCAGCATTGATTCTGCCCATCATGCTCTGGAGCGGTGCTCGGCACCGCAAGTGGCACCCTCGCCTGGGGATGGTGTTTTTTCTGATCTGGGTGGGGACATTCATCACGGGAATGCGACTGCCCCACAGTTTTTAGGTGTGCCATGCCGGACAAGGAACGTCCTGAATCTGATCCATCGACGTCACCTGATGATCTGTGGCAGATCGATCAACTGGATGATTTGCTGCAGCCAAGTTATGAGTTTGATGAGCCAATTCCCACCGATGAGGTGGTGCCAGCACCAAAAATTCCCCCACTTGATGAGAAGCCTCTCATCAATCCAGTCCCTGTGGCAGAGACCCCACCTTCGGTGGAGCGGATTATTGAAGCAATTCTCTTTGCAGGTGGGCAGCCTGTCACCCCCCCGGAGCTGATTTCACTGATCCGTGGGCTGGATGCCACGATTCTCGATTCGATGATCAAACAGTTGAACAACAGTTATCTTCGCCAGAACCGCCCGTACCGCATTGTAGATACCCGTGGGGGGCTGACGCTGCGGATTTTGCCCCGTTTCAGCGATATTCGCGACAAGATTCACGGCGGCCCACGCGAAGCCCGCCTGCACCAGAATGCACTGGATGTGTTATCGATTATTGCCTATCGCCAGCCGATCGACAAGCCAGCCATCGATAAAATTCGTGGCACCGATACCACGAATATTGTGCGGCAACTCCTCCGCTTAGGACTGATCCGCACCCACGACCGACGTGGACAGATGGAATATGAAACCACCAATCGATTTCTGGAAATTTTCCACCTGAACAGCCTTGATGACCTTCCCACACTGGGCGAGCCGAAAAAAGTATCTTAAACCCGCACCAGGCGAACGGGCGTAATTACATTCACTTTTTGATCATGCTTTCTGTTCAGCGCAGTTGAACATCCAATTGATGCCGAAGCGGTCGACCAGATTGCCAAAGTAGCTACCCCAGAACATTTCTGTCAAAGGCATAAGTATCTCACCACCTGCTGCCAGCGCATTGAAAATCCGTTCCGTTTCTACGCGGGTGTCTGGTTCCAGATTAATGTGAATATTGTTGCCGCGGGTCACCTGAAAACCCATCGATTCCGGTGCATCGGTGCCCATCAGAACATGACTACCTAAAATCACAAGCTGCACGTGCATGACCAGATCTTTATCAGCATCTGCGATAGGTGGCATATCAGGTGAAGGTGGGATGTCACTAAAACGATTAATTCCGCCTTCAAACTCCCCACCGAAGATGGTGCGGTAAAATTCAAACGCTTCTTCTGTGTGGCGTGGGAAGTTCAAATACGTGCTGACTCGAGCCATGTGAAATTCTCAATGAAAAGAAAGAATCAAATATATAACAGTATTATTATTTAATGAAAAATTAATGAATTATTGGTGGACACTGATCGAGAGCTTATCCATCTGTTGTAAAGCCTTTTCCATTGGAATCGCTCGGTAAGCATACCCGTCTTTTTCAACAAGATGAAGATTCTCTAATTTTTGGATTGCATCCGATATCTCAAAATCCACTTTCATCTTCAATTGACGTTCGAGTTCCTCTTCCACCAGGTCATCCAGTTGTTCTTCAGTCAGGGTGCGTTTTGTTTTCCACAAGTAATAATAAGCCAGCATTGCTTCGCGAATTTCCTGTTCCATCGCCTCAATAAACAGTCGGTGGAAGACGCCCGCGTTATTATCGATCCCCTGGTAGTACAAATTCTGGGTCAGTTGAAGGGTGTAAGCCGTTTTCTTGTTGGTATAACTGATGAACGATTTGTAGCTGTAGCCGGCAAACATTGCCGCAAGGCCCCAGGTTAGTGATATGGATGTGCCCAGTGCAAGATAATCTTTAATTCCAAGTAGTTTTGTTAGGACTTTGTAAAGGATCAGCCCCACCCCAGAGGCAATGGGATAAACGATCAGCCCCTTGTCCAGTTTGGTCAGGCGGATGCGGGTGCCTGGCATCACCATTTCAATGTCCATCTTGGGCATATCTTTCAACATTTTCAGATATACCGAGTTGGTATCTGCATACTTTTTGTAGCGTGAATTGGGCTTGAGCTTCAGCATGACCACTAGGCGGGAATACTGTTCCACCTTCACGGTTTTCGGAAACCACAGGCGGTACCACTTGCGGATTTCGCGGGTGCCCACGGTATCGCCACGGTAATAAATTTCGATGTGGTCGAAAATATCCCAGTTCACGTGCATGTCGAGGCCCCAGAAGCTGCGGCCTTTGAACAATTCTGCAGCATTTTCACGTGGGAGTAGACGATAGTTTGCTTTTTCGAGCAAATGGCGTACCGATTCATAAAATTTTGGCTGCAATTGATCCCGTTCTGAATCGCTCATCGGCACCAATGGCACAGTATCTGCATCTGGATCGAACGGTGCGTACGATTCGCTGACTTCCGCCATCTGATCACGGAATAAGTTGGTGTAGTGCACTTCCAGCAGCTTCGCGAATCGCCGAAAGTCTTCTGCCTGATCTGCTGGCAAGCTTTGTGGTTCGGTGCTGCCGCGTCCCGTAACAAGAAAATCAACCAGTTCCGGCAAACGAATGGGAATGAAATGTTCGCGGTCGAGATACTCAGCCATGGAGGCACCCTAAATTAGCGTTTCTCTAAGTCATTCTGATATTTCGCAGAGCGATTTACCACAATTTTCGCGGATTATTCTTCTGTTTCGTAGATCGGAGTTCCCATTTCATCTGCAATCTTCTTTAATTCTTCAAAAACATCCACCATTCGCTGTGGGCGTTTTTCAGGTTTGAACTTCAAACAGGCATGAATCAGGTCGCACAGCGATTTGGGCACCGCTTTGTTTAATTCCTGTACCGGTTTCAGCATCGTGTGGAATGTTTTTGCCGACAAAATCATGTTCGGATCAGACGATAACGACAGTGGGGGCAATTCGTGGGTGGTCAGGCGATACATTGTCGCACCGAAATTGTAAATATCGGTCGTTTCGTTAATCGTTTTTTCGGCTGCCGTTTCGGGTGCCATGTACTCCGGCGTTCCCTGAATCCGGTCTTTGGTCTCCCCTTTAATCCAGGAAAGGCCGTAATCGATGATTTTGACTTCGCCACGCTTACCGTAAAGAATGTTGCCCGGTTTCAAATCGGCGTGAAAAACGCCACGTCGGTGCATGTGAACCAACCCCGCAGCCACCTGGGCAAAGATCGCCCCTAATTGTCCCAGTGGCACGATGGTGGTGTCCAGTGGTTTGGCATTCAGATATTCAATCAATAATTCGACTTTCTTGATTTTAATGAAGAGGCTTTTGCGGAATTCTAATGAGTAAATCTTAATGAGATTTGGATGAGAAAGCATCTGGGCCACTTTATACTCGTGTTTGGCCTGTTCAATGTACTTAGCATCATCCGCATCCTCGATCGGAATCATTTTCAGAGCGTATTCCCGGTTGTCCTCTTCCCGCCGAATGTGAAAGATGGTGCTGTTTGCTCCTTTTCCTAAAGGCGCGATAATTTGGTATTTTCCAATTTTTTTCGCACTCATTCGACGTATTCCCCACTCGGTGAAAACTATTAATTAGCTAAGACAGTGTATAGCAGATCGAAGCAAGTAGAAAGAATGAGGTAAGAATGTCCGCTGATTTGGAACACCGCACCCAGGCGTATGGCAGGGAAATCTTTGCCCGCGTGGATGCCAGTGGTGCCGCTGTGTTCACGCCTGGCTGGTTCGACCAGCAATTGATGAACTGGACAATGAGTGCCGAAGGGCTGAAAGTTCAGTTGTTTCGTTTTGTGGATGCCTTACCTCGATTGACAGACCCCGCCGCAATAACATCCCACCTGAAGGAAGATCTGGGCGAGGCGGGCGATGAGGTGCCGTGGCTTATTCGTCATGGTGTCAAATGGCTGCCGTCACGTGGCCCTGCAGCCCGTTTATTGGCCTGGTTTGCGAAAGCAAACGCCCGCCACCTGGCACGCCGGTTTATTGTGGGTTCCAGTGTTCCGGAAGCAATCCAGGCCGTCAAGTCTCTGCGGGATCTGAAATTTGCCTTCACTGTCGATTTGCTGGGTGAAGCCACCATCACCGAGGCAGAAGCGGATGCAGTGCAGCAGCAATATGTCGACCTGCTGCACGGCCTGACCGATTGCATCAACCAACTTCCCGAAATTGAAATCATCGATCGCGATCATCTTGGGCCGATCCCACGGGTGAACGTTTCTGTGAAATTGTCCGCACTGTACAGCCAGTTCGACCCGATTGATCCGGAAGGCACCACCCGTGCGGTGCTGAGCCGCCTGCGACCGATTATGAAACAGGCGAAAAATCAGGGTGCATTTGTCAATTTCGACATGGAGCAGCACAGCTTCAAAGATACCACGCTACATATTTTCCGCACAGTTCTGGATGAGCCGGAATTTCGCGATTGGCCCCACGTGGGGATCGCCATGCAGGCTTACCTGCGGGATACCGAACATGATCTGCAGGAACTGCTCTCGTGGGTGAAACAGCGGGGCACCAGTGTCTGGATTCGGCTGGTGAAGGGTGCCTACTGGGATTACGAAACGATTATCGCCGCCCAAAACGATTGGCCGGTGCCCGTTTGGGGCCAGAAGTGGGAATCCGATGCTTGTTTTGAGCGGTGTGCCCACTTTTTATTAGAAAATTATGAATGGTTGCGACCCGCTTTTGGCAGCCACAACGTGCGTAGTATCGCCTACACACTGGCGACCGCAGAAAAGCTAAATGTCCCACCGAACGCCTATGAATACCAGATGCTCTATGGCATGGGCGAGGAGTTTAAGGATTCCATTGCCTCTTTTGACCGTCGCGTTCGCATTTATGCACCTTATGGCGAACTGTTGCCCGGTATGGCTTATCTCGTCCGCCGGCTGCTTGAAAATACCTCTAACGAATCATTTATCCGTGTCAGTCAGGCCGGGTCGATCCCGGAACATAGGTTACTGATGAATCCCACTGAAGCAAAACAGAAGAAAACTACCGAATTCGACTCCCACGGTGCGGCAAATGCCCACCATAGCACCACTTTTCGCAACGAACCCCTGCGGGATTTTTCGTTGGAAAAGCCCCGCCTGGCCATGGCATCCGCCTTGCAACAGGTCCGGAACCAGTTTGGCAAGCAATACCCCATTGTGATTGGTGGGAAGCCACTCGAATCGGGTGCGTGGCTGGATTCGAAAAATCCGTCCCAGCAGGAAGATCTGGTGGGCAGAGTCGCACTGGCAACGGTGGAACAGGCCAATCTAGCTGTTCAAACAGCCGAACAAGCGTTAGAATCATGGCGAACCACGCCAGTTGCCGCCCGCGCAGATCTGCTTCGCAGTGCGGCCAAGGTCATGCAGAAACGCCACTTCGAGTTATCGGCCTGGATTGTGTTCGAATCTGGCAAATCGTGGCGCGAAGCCGACGCCGATGTGGCAGAAGCGATCGATTTCTGCAATTACTACGCACTGGAAATGGAACGCCTGGAACACCATCATCGGCGGGATGTGCCTGGCGAAGACAATTACATGATTTACGAACCACGTGGGGTGGCGGCGATCATTTCCCGTGGAACTTCCCACTGGCAATCCTGTGTGGGATGACTGCTGCCGCACTGGCAGCGGGCAATACCACCATCATGAAGCCCGCCGAACAAACCCCGGTGGTCGCCGCACAATTGATGCAAGTCTTTACTGAGGCAGGGTTTCCGGCAGGAGTTGTCAATTTTCTCCCTGGGCAGGGCGAAGTGGTGGGGCCGGTTCTGGTCAACCACCCCGACGTGGCGGTGATTGCATTCACCGGTTCGCTGCAAGTGGGCTTAAATATCAACCAGTCTGCCGCACAGATTTTGCCGGAACAGCACTTTGTGAAACGGGTCATTGCCGAAATGGGTGGCAAAAACGCGATCATTGTCGATTCCGATGCCGATCTGGACGAAGCGGTGAAAGGCGTCGTCGACAGTGCCTTTGGCTACCAGGGGCAGAAATGTTCTGCGGGTAGTCGGGCGATTGTGCTGGAAGCAAACTACGACATTTTTGTGCAACGGGTGATTGAAGCCACAAAAAGCCTGACGATGGGCCCCGCCAGCGATGCCGGATCGGCAATTGGCCCAGTGATCGATGAAGAAGCCCGCCAGCGGATACTGGGGATGATCGAAGTAGGCAAATCCGAAGCCAAATCTTTTTTTGCACCAGAAACTGGCGATTGGGACAAAAAGGGCTTTTACGTTGCTCCCCACGTTTTTGTGGATGTGCCCCCCACCGCACGGATTGCACAGGAAGAGATCTTTGGCCCGGTGCTGTCCATTATCCGCGTGAAGGACCTTGAAGAAGCGTTAAAGGTGGCAAACGGCACCAAATACGCGCTGACCGGGGGCTTTATTCCCGCAGCCCACGGAATATCGAAACGATCAAGCAGCGTTTCCGCGTGGGCAATCTGTATATCAATCGCAAAATCACCGGTGCCCTGGTCGACCGCCAGCCATTCGGTGGGTTTAAACTGTCAGGAATTGGTTCTAAGGCCGGCGGCCCGGATTATTTACTGCAATTCCTGCTCCCACGCACCATTACGGAAAACACCATGCGCCGAGGCTTCGCCCCGGAATAGGTAAACCATGCAGCTTATACCCACCATTGATGTGAAGGTCTTGGACATCATTTTTTTGCTCGCTTCATCACCCTAAAGACTGAATCGTGGCAAGTTGTCTGTTTCAGTTTTTGGGGTTTTGGATTTGGAATTTTTGTAGGATCTGTACGCCCTACTTTGCTTTTTGCCCACTTCTTTTTCCACAGATTGCCCAATAATTCAGTTAGTCTTTCTAATATCCCCACTTCTTGTTTGATCCCTTGAAGCAGCATCTGCACATCGCGCGTTCGAAGCAATCGCGTTGCGGCCATCACCTCATCTCGGATATCTCGCCAGAGCATTTCGCCAGATACTTCATCTATTTTCTTTCCGTTTCCGACCGAAATATGCCATTTGATTGCTTCTGTAATGTTAAATAAAATGAGGCAAAGCGATGCTTGTATTAAACCAGCCTCTGGACTGGTACCTATCAAGTGACGCAACTGAAACACTTTTGTAATCGTCGCGTATACACGCTCAATATCCCAACGATAGCGATATATCTCTGCGATGTCGTCTGCAGGGTATCGTTTCGAATCGGTCAGGTCTGTTAGTAGTTGTATCTGCACTTTATCGCGGATAATGCTCAGTCGGCGTACTGCGATCAATTTCGTATTCTTTTGACTTGTGATCCAGCCATGTTCTTCGATAAGTTTTCGGCCATATCGGTCTTTGCCAATTCTCGCTGGTTTTTCCGGATCTTGAATAAATTGGGTAATGCTTGCAACTCGTAAAACAAAATGGCACCCGTCATCCTTGATCATTGCAATATGCTTGTAGAAACCATAGCATCGATCCGCCACAATTAATTTCTCGCCGCAATGGTCTTTCAGCTGTTGCAAAAGTGGAGCTAACAAGGTAGTTTCACTTGCTTCTCCATCCAATTCCGAAGCCATTTCCATTACCAGACCAGTACTCAGATTCACTGCAACAAGTGCTTTCCTCCAAGCAATTTTGATGCATTTTGCTTGCTTATTCTTAAAGGAAGAAGCGCCGCATCGTATGCTTAATTACTTTGCCATCAACGGCGACAACAGTAAGTTTGCAAAGAGATTTTAATTTAGAAGTCATTTTTCTTGGCAAAAGCTTTGAAATAGCCCGATAGGAATGCGAAAGGAGCCCCGCCCCAACCTCTGGCGGCATATGCGCTAATTTGTCATAAAACGCTTTGAGCGATGTAGGCAATTCACCGTTTTCAGATGCATCGATCAGACGAGCCCTGGCAGAGTGATCGGGAGAAATCAGTGAATCTCGCAACAATTGGAAAAATGAAGAGAATGTCAAAATACGAGTGTAGGTGCGTCCACGATTTGATTGATAGATCGCTTCAAGCGTATTATTTTGGAAAATGTCATCAAGCATGAGGAAAGCGGCTTCGGCTAAAGGTAGGCGTGATAAAGCCTCTGAAGCGAATGAATTTGAAGTCATCTGTCAATCCTTGACAAAACATAAAACCTTACTCTTAAAGAACTTAGCCAAATCCTCCCAGCAGTTCAAGACCTTCACACCAATGGCTTATACCCACCCCGTCATTCTCACGCAGGCCCGAATCCATAGCCGCAGCGTATGCAAGTGTTCGAGATGCAAAAGTTTTAGTTAAATTGAAGTATGTTTACATTTAATAAAATCAATCATGTACTTAATTTACATCATGATAATCCTTTATTCTGGTCAGAAATTGGCTTGGATGTTTGCATAGAATCATGCAAAAATATTGAAGATGATGATTGGAATCGATTTCACAAGAACTGGTACCAAGCAAATCCCGAATGGCAGCTCAGATTTGCAAATCTGCTAGGTTTTAGTGATTCAAATAAGGCCTTGCCATTATTGCTAGAATTTATTTGCAAGGCACCTGATAGGGTTGGGTTTGAAATAATTGACTCACTTAAAGAATTTCCTCTGGAGCAAGTATTACAATTGATCACTGAAAAAGAACTAAATACAATTTACCGATTATATTCTTCAAGTACAGGATTAGAAAAGATGGCTATGGAATATTTTTTAAGCCAATTACAGCCTAACAAATAACACTTGCTGAAATCTTTATTTATATCTATAGCCTTCAAAGTGTGCGATTGGAGCAGGAATCGCTTCGTATTCACTTTCGCGATTCTGCTCAGTTGCGGATTAGTTCGGCCGTATATGGCTTCCATTGGGTGTAGAAAATGTCGATCCGTGCCTCTCTGTATGTTGGTTCTGGAGCTAAAGCTAAGGCGGTCTCCGAAGCGAAAACTTGGCTTCCCTTACTCTGGTTGGCTCTGCCGTCGGCAGACGATGTTGCCCGTGGCATCAAGACTGGTTGTATCGAATCCCAACGGGCGGAAGCGGTTAAACGGTTGACTACCGCGCTGCCCTTCTTTGAAGGACTATTCCCGGAGTTTTCACAACTCCCGGAGTATGCAAGTGAGTTGCTGGCCATCCTGCGTCGATCTCGCTCCGCAACGATTACCATCGAGATGGGTGATCACTTCGCAATCGCGGAGGACACGTTTCCCGTCGCACTCACGACAACCGTTGGGGCCATTGAGGCCAGAGACCCAAAATGTTCGCTCAACGTCCCGGCGAGGGAAATCGCTAATCCCTTCGGGGGCAAGCCACTCACTATCAAGGAGCTAAAGTTGATAAACACACGCGATGTGGTGTCTTTCACCGCTGGGATCAACCTCGCGACGAAGGAGAAGGACATCATTCGGGATTATTTGGTGGGGTATCTGGGGTAGCACTACAGAGCAAAGCCAGCCACAGGCCGGATTAACGGGTCCGCGATTGAGCATAAACTAAGTTTTACGGCCGCAGGCGCCTAACCTGTTATTGGTCCGGGTCGCATTGTAAGCACTCCACGCTATACTTAATCCCGGACCGCACCAGTCCGCACAGGAGGCACCATGCCAGTCGGTTATTCAGGGACACCCTTACTTAAGAAACTTGGCATTGGGCCAGGAACGCAGCTCGCAGTGTTAGGTAAACCCAAAGAGTACGAGTCGCTACTTGGCGAGTTGCCACCAGACAGCGTGATTCAGTCCGAGCCGAACACTGATACAACACTTGTACATGCCTTTGTCACTGAACGTCTCGACCTCGAATCTCTGTTGAAACAACTGCTCGAAGAACTGGCAGACACGGTTCCTGTTTGGATCTCATGGCCGAAGAAGTCATCCAAAGTACCAACGACTATTACGGAAAATGTCATCCGAGATGTGGCACTTCCACTTGGTTTTGTGGACATCAAGGTCTGTGCCGTTTCAGAGGTCTGGTCTGCCCTCAAGTTGGTCGTACGCAAGGAATTGAGAGGGACCATTGTGGCCAAACCCAATGTTAACGCAAAGCGAAAAAAGCAGGCTTAACAGATTTGCGATCCAGGATAAACTAAAGTTGACGGCTAAAGGTGAGCGATTGGAGCAGGAATCGCTTTTATTCAATCCGCAACTCTGCTCAATCGCGAATTACTAACATGGAAATTAACACCGCTATCAATTGAGGCTGCATGAACTACTGGACCGATTTATTCACTCCCGAAACTTATGAAGCCTTCACTCAATCAGATAGGATGGTATCTGGGTTTCGCGAGACACAACGTGGCATGGCTGAACGTGTTCGTATTGGAGACAAGTTTGTCTGCTACATGGTTCGTATGTCACGTTGGATTGGTGTTCTGGAAGTGCTTGAAGGCCCTTTTGTCGATAAGACACCACTATTCTTGCCTGAAGATGATCCTTTCATCATCCGATTCAAAGTGTCACCCACCGTTTGGCTTCCACTTGAACAAACCATACCTATCCAGGATGACAGTGTCTTTTCTCGGCTCACGTTCACGCGGAACGTCGAAGATGGTGGATATTGGCTCGGCCCCCTACGCAGAAGTCTGCAGAAACTTGACGTTCAAGATGGTCAATTTCTGAATGAACTTCTGATTCGGCAAGCTAAGGAGAAACTCCCATTCGACGTTGACCTTGAACATTATGAACGCGCTCTCAAACGGCGTATCCAGCGTCCTGAAGGTTCCGTAGTTGTCACTGTTCCCGATGACAACTTAGAAACTGAAGAAGTTGCCCAAACTACAACTGATCGCGAGTCCATTCGCGTCCAGGCAGATCTTTGCCGAATCGGTGAAGCAATGGGACTAAAAATTTGGCTTCCTGCCGGTGATCGATCACGTGTTGCCGAACATTGGAAACCCCAAACAGGTGTGCTGCTGGATCGCCTACCGTTGAATTATGATGAGACGACGCTTGATACAGTCAAGCGAATCGATGTCCTCTGGCTAAAAGGTCGTTCTATCACTCGCGCTTTCGAGGTTGAACACACTACTGCTATTTATTCAGGACTACTACGTATGGCGGATTTATGCGCGTTGTTGCCAAATATTAACGTGTCACTTCATATAGTCGCACCTGAATCAAGACGCGACAAAGTATTCCAAGAAATTACTCGCCCTGTATTTTCTCTGCTCGAACATTCGCCGCTGTCTGAACGATGCACATATTTGTCGTATGGTAGTGTGCGTGAACTTGTAGATTTGCAATACTTGTCTCACACAACCGATTCCGTGCTAGACGAGTTTGTGGAGTACGCTGAATAGAGCTAATTTAATACTATGCTACACAGTGTGCCTCGGAAGCATGTGCTTATGAAATTAAAATATGTTCAAATGCCATTGCGAGCGATATTGTCTCAATTTCAATTGAGAATTATTGTGAATTGCAATTTTTTCTGGATCTTTAACCCGGTGGATTGTTAAAGGATTTTTTGTTTCAAGATTATGAACAAAGTTCAATAATTTTTTCAATAGATTCTTAGGCGAGTACGAATTCGTATCTGAACAAGCACTTACCGGCCGACGGTTTGGGACTGGTACATCAGGGTCATGTGCTGGCGGAAGTGGGGCAACGCATCTGGCACGTGGGTCTTCAGGCGTGGCCACAACTGGCCATTAAAATCTTCATCCTGGAACTCTCGCAGGTAACTCAGCAGGATATTTTTGGCTTTTTCATTGCCACGCAGCATCCAGTGTACCCAGGCCCACGATTGCTGGTACTGTAATCGCCCCATCTGGTCGACGGTGCTGAGCGATTCCAGTTCCGGCAGATTCGCACCCGCCTGCTGGTGGGCCAATTCAAACAGGTGGTTCACATTGTTACCGTGGGCGGCATCGGGTAGTTCGTAATATTCTGCCAGTCCCTCATCCAGCCAGATGGGCACCGATTTGAGCGTGCTGTGCAGCAGTGCGTGGGTGACTTCGTGTCGCAGATCCTGCCGAATCTTTTCGCTGTGGTAAACATACACCATCAACTCTGGATCCGCACCTGCAGTGCGTTTTTTCTTCACAAAAAACGCCCGCCGTAGTGGATAACCATTGTAATGGTGGGACATGTAATTTTCGTATCCCGCCCGATCGCTGAACAGATAGATATTCACCAGATTATTCGAAGGTGGCAGGCGTAATTCTCGGAAAACCTGTTCGCGTAATTCGCTTAACTCCTGAATCAGTGGGGAGTTAGGATTGATTGGTACGTCGCTGTGGAAGATAAATTGCGAGGCACGCAGGGCACCTGCTTTGCCGGGTTCATCTGGCACACTGCCACGAAATGTGGGGGCTTCAATCCGCTGGTCTGCACCATTTTTTGACCATTTGTTGTTCGAACAGCCAAATGAGCATCCCACGATCACCATCAAAGCGAAGGTGAACATGCGGCACGGTAGGTGGGGGAAGCTTTTCAAGGGTTCTTACCACGGAAGCAGGATTGTAATAACTACCAATCCGAAATTTACCAGCCCACTTTTTTGGTAGTTGACTTTTTCCATCGGTTGCTGCAATTTCCGTTCTCCAATGCGAATGAGATGGGCGATCTGCTTTGAAGCGGATCAAAATGCAAAATCGTTGCAATTTGCCTGTAATTGCCAAATTACTGCGAAAAGAAGTTCTAAATTGATGAGTTAATTTTCATTTTTTTCTCCGCCATTTCACGCTTTTTCCCACCTTTTTCTAATTTTGTGAAAAATTCTGGAGCATTTGTGGGTGTTCGTGGATATATATTATATGTGAAATAAATTACATGTTTATTTCCTGAATCCACCATCAAGGATTCTGAAACCTTGGTGCAAGCGAACAACTGGCAACGTTTGACGTCCTTGTAACAGCCTGCTCAACCGGAAGTAATGAAATGGAAGAGAAAAGATGCACCTGACCATTACCGTACATATGGATAATCCGGGCGACCTGGGATATCTGCTGCAAAAACACCCCGCCCGCGTCCAACAGTTTCAAGTTTCCCGGGCGGTGCTTGCCCACCTGTTTTTCAGCAACCAGACGGCAACTCAGATTACTGCCCACCTGGTGCTGGATATCGACCCGATTTTACTGGTGAATATGTTCCGGGAAAATCCAGTAGGTAAGGAGGTCTTTGAAAACTACGTCAATGATCGCCCTTATGTCAGTTCATCACTGATGAGCGTGGCGATTGCTCAGGTGCTGGGTTCTGCTCTGAACGGCCAGTGTAAACAACGCCCAGAGCTGGTGGAACAACCATTCAGACTGGAAGCAAAGCTATCCACGGTACCATGTCGAGGTGGACCAGACCGTGTCCATGAATTGTTTGCTCCACTGGGTTATGAACTGGAATTGGTGCAGCATCTGATGGACGATAACCACCCGGAATATGGGGTGTCGCCGTATGTTTCCATTACGATGCGTGCAGTGACGACTGTTCGGGAACTGCTTAGTCATTTGTATATTCTGATTCCCGTACTGGATGTGCGGAAGCACTATTGGATTGGCGAAGACGAGATCGACAAGATCAAGCGTCACGGTGCAGGCTGGCTGGAAAATCATCCCCACTACGAACAGATCGTGCGGCGTTACCTGGGTAACCACACACGTTTGGTAAATGCCGCAATCGAATCTTCTGAGTCTGAAGAAGGCACCGAGGAACGTCAGGACGCTCCTGCAGAAGTGCAGAAAGATAAATTGTATCTGCACGATCTTCGCCTGGATACGATTACGCACCATCTACAGCGACTGGGCATTCAACGATTAGTCGACATGGGCTGTGGGGAAGGGAAGTTATTGAAACGCCTGTTGGCACTCCCACAGATTACTGAAGTAGTGGGTGTTGATTATTCGGTTCGAGCACTGACCATTGCCCAAAAACGATGTCGGCATCTGGTGCGAAGTGAAGCGAATCGCCTGCAGTTATTGCAGGGAAGTGCCACGTTTTGCGACGAGCGTTTGCAGGGGTACGATGCCTTAGTTGCTGTCGAAGTAATTGAGCACCTGGAACCTACTCAGGTGGGGGCATTTGAAGCAGTGACATTTCGCATGACAGCACCACGCCATGTGCTGATAACCACACCCAACCGAGAATACAACCAACTGTATCAACAGTTACCGGAAGGCAAACTGAGGCACACAGACCACCGATTTGAATGGACTCGCGGGGAATTCGAACAGTGGGTGAATCGTGTATCGGAGCAATTCGGTTACACCAGCGAGATACATCCGATTGGCCCTGAAGATGAACGGGTGGGAGCACCCAGCCAAATGGCAATCTTTACCAGGCTGAAGATTAATGAAGCTGGTTAGGTTCGATTGTTATCGCCAGCGATCAAAGTTGAAGAAGGAATCCAGCATACTTCGAGAACCCACATAGATCCGATCGCCTGGGCGAAGCTGGTAATTACTGGCACCAGCACCTAGACGGACGATTTCGCCATAGTCGATTTGCATTACCTGGCCGGGGCCATCACCTGCCGGCCGCACCAGAATGATATCTCGCCAGGAGGAACGATCTGTCAGCCCACCAGCATTAATTAAACCGTCAAGTACGGTTTCGTTACCATTTAAGGTGTATTTTCCAGGAGTGGTTACTTCGCCCTGCACATAGTAAACGGCACCCAGTCTGTTCACAACACGCACATCGATAAAGCCAGGGTCTTCATTTTCCTTGCCTTTTTCTTTCTGGTAGGCGGTTTTCACAATCGCACGGATTTCTTCTTCAAGCTGGTGAACTGTTTTGCCTGCAGCAACCACCATGTTATATTTTCCGAGGTCGATTTTGCCGTCTGGCCCAATGGTGTGGTCGGCAGAGATACGTACGTTCGAATCAATATCGACGGGTAGAATCAACAACCCATCGCCCGGCTCCAGGATGTAGGTGGTCAACCAGGCTTTGTAATGTTCGCGGGGATAATCGATATTCTGGCATTCACGCTGAGCAATTGCTTTTTCACCAAGTGGGAAGCGATCTGGAAAAAAAGATAAACCACCACCAGAGATGCAGCCAGTCAACATAAGTGTCGCAATGGCTAACTGCACCGACGCAAGCAAACGCATGACAACCCCGTTGAAAAGTAAATGCATCTCTAGTGAAATCGGCAGGTGGAGCACGAAACTTGAGTGTACTTATGGAAAAATCGGTAAATTTTCCCCAGCTTACGCCAGACGGGGCGATTTTCACGCCAAATAGATCAGATTTGTGTGCAAAATTTGCAAATTCACAAAAAATATACCACTATTGTGGTAGTGATTTTTACGGATACAGTGATTTTCAGGTGGGACTATGGATTCCGTCACACGATGGCTGGGTAACCTTTCTTTCGGAGATCCGATTCTGTGGTTGGTTGCCGCTGTTTCATTTGGTATTGTGCTGGCTTTCATGCTGATGAGTAGAAAGCCAGTGGCACAAACCTACATTATTGTGCCGCCTGATCCCGATCTACCCACCGATGGCTCCCCACCTCCGATTGCACGTTATGATGAGCGTCGAAAATCGATCAGACGTGAAGGGATGCCCACTCCACTGACCATTTTTGATGTGAACGCAAAAGGGAAAACATACACATACGAAGCTTATGTACTGGACCGTTCCTCCGGTGGGATTAAAGTGGCCATCGACAAGCCAATACCCGTGGGCACGTTCCTGGATGTTCGGCCCACCAATGCACCTGATACATTTGACAAAGTATCACTGATCGTACGTAGCTGTCGCGAAACTCAGGATTATTTTGTTCTGGGGTGCGAGTTTGAAAAGCCACTCGATATCAGTCAACTGCTGATGTTTGGTTGATTTTTACCGCACAATTCGCAGCACATTCTGTAAATGATGAAAATCAAGTCGTTGTGCCACTTCGTTAGTACCAGGTATGGTTGTTTTGGTGCTGAAGCTCCCATGAATCTGTTTGAGTGCCGTTGTCTGCAAAAATGAAGAAACATTCATTTGATTAATGCCACAACCAGCAACAATGCCGATTTCGTCACCAAAGCGGTTATGCATTTCCCGCAGGGTATCACTTCCCAGTGGTGCAGTTGCCGCACCTCCACTGGTTAAAATTCGGTGAAAGCCCAATTCCACCACCGATTCAAATGCCGCGCCATAATCTGCAGTGGTGTCAATCGCTCGGCTGAATACCCATGTGGCATCGGGGGCCTCTCTCATTAATTTTTCACACATTTGCTGATCGATCATACCACTGGACGTGAGACAGCCGACGATAAACTGGTTGATGCCCAGATTCTGAAAAAGCTCCAGGTCATGCAGAAGTGCGGTTATTTCGCTGCCACAATAACAGAAATCACCCCCACGTGGGCGGAGCATCACCACTAATGGCACATCCGTTTGATCAAGCATGTGTCGCACCGTGCCAAAATTGGGTGTTAACCCACCCATTTCCAGAGCTGAATTGACCTCAAGCCGATCAATATCTGCCTGGGCTGCCAGCAGCCCATCTGCCACATTACCCACGCACACTTCGAGGAGAATCTGATTGATTTGCATTTCTGATATCTTTTCGGGGTCGAATGCCCTTTTGCTGTACAACAGTTTCTGGTAACCTATGGGTATCGTTGAAATTAACCAATTGTCTGGTGAGCCTGGGTATGGGACTGTATGATCGAGATTATTACCGCGATGACCATCGTTGGAATAATCCTTTTGCACGCAGCAAAGTGACGATTCTTTTCTCGATCATTCTCTTTGTTTTGTTTGTGATCCAAGTCGCTACTCAACAAACGAATATGGTCGGGCAGGTGATAGTTGATTCCCCACTGACCAGTTATGGCGAACTACAACCGGAAAAAGTTCTTACTGGCGAAATCTGGCGTTTGATCAGCCATGGCTTCCTGCACCACCCGTGGAACTTTCTATCGTTGATCTGGACGGTGATTTTTCTGGCGTGGCTGGGTAGGCAGGTAGAAGACCTTTATGGCAGTAAAGAATATCTGGCTTATCTGCTGTTCACCACATTCCTGGGTGGGGTAATCTTCACCATCGTCGCCACGCTTGCGGCAGTGCCCGTAACGTTAATGGGCCCAGCTGCGGCTGTCACTGCAGTGCTGTTTCTGTTTGCTTTTCACTTCCCACGATATTACATCAGTGTCTTTTTCATCGTAAACGTGCCGATCTGGCTCGTGATTGGTGTCTACGCATTGATTGATATTGCACTGCTGGTGAATACAGGAAATGGCAATGGAGTGAATGTGACAGCACTTCCGAAAATCTGTGTTCATGTGGTCGCTGCGCTGTTTGCCTGGATGTACCACACCATGACCTGGCGTATCAGCAACATTTTTGCAATTGGCAAAAGTTATTCCAAACGGAAACAGGCAAAAAAACGTGGGATTCAGCTCTTCATGCCAGAACCGGAACCGCAACCTGCCGGGTCGGCCATTGCCAACAGTGTGCCCCAGGAAACGCACGCCAACAACTCCGAAGGGTTCTACCTGGATGAGCAGTTGGAAGCAAAAGTAGATGCAATTCTGACGAAAATTGCTGAATCGGGCAAAGAGAGCTTAACGGAAACCGAAAAATCGATCCTCGCGAAAGCAGGTGAAATCTACAAAAAACGTAAATCGAGCCACTGATTACCGACCGGTAATTTAGCACGACTTTCAGCCCCCACCGGATTTTCCAGAACGAATCATTAGAATAATGATGGTGATGATTGCCAGTATCCCCACAATGTTTGTAATGCTTTCAGACAACTTTCTCTCCAGGTTACAAAATGCATTCACTGAAACGTTTATTTTATGCCGTAATCATTCTGTGCGGCATCGTGCCAATCGGATTTGCCCAACTATCCCCACAGGATGCTCTGAAAGCAATGAAGGTTGCAGATGGGCTGGAAGTGACGCTTTTTGCCGCTGAACCACAGCTCCTGAACCCCACCTCAATGGATATTGACCCTGCCGGGCGGGTTTGGGTAACCGAAGCAGTGAATTATCGACGTGTGAACTTTCGCAAACCTATTCTGCGTCCCGAAGGGGACCAAATTGTAGTGCTGGTGGACACAGATGGCGATGGAAAAGCAGATGAATCCAAAGTGTTCTACCAGGGGAAAGACCTTTATGGACCTCTGGGCATCGCGGTGCTGCCCAGTGCGGATGGTAAATCCTTCAAAGTATTTGTGTGCCAATCGCCTGATATCCTGCTGTTTGAAGACAACGATGGCGATTTGAAAGCTGATGGTCCACCGACGAAGTTTTTGACGAACTTCAAAGGGTTTGACCACGACCATGGGGTGCATGGCATCAATATCGGCCCAGATGGCAAACTTTATTTCACCGTGGGCGACGCTGGCGTTGATGGTCTGCAGGCACGCAACGGCAAAGGCCCAAAATTCACCACGAATCGTACCGACTGTCAGGCTGCAACCGTCTGGCGGTGCGACATTGAAGGGAACAATCTCGAACTGATTGCACACAATTTTCGCAATAATTACGAATGCTGTGTGAACAGTTTTGGCGATGTCTGGTTGAGTGACAATGATGATGACGGCAATCAGCAGACCAGAATCTGTCAGGTGATGCCCGGTGGGAATTACGGCTATTGGCCCAGAAACCGTGGGGATCACCACTGGCACGAAAATATGCCCGGGGTGGTGCACAAAACAATGCGTACTGGCTTTGGCAGCCCCACTGGTATCTGTTTTTATGAAGGTAAACTGTTGCCCAGTAAGTACTTCGGGCAATTGTTGCATACGGATGCTGGCCCCAGAGAGCTACGGTGCTTTCATATTAAGGTTGCAGGGGCTGGCTTCACACTGGAAAAGGAAGTGCTCGTTACCAGCACTGACAACTGGTTTCGGCTTTCTGATGTGTGTGTCGCACCCGATGGCAGCATTTTGATGGCCGACTGGTACGATCCCGGCGTTGGTGGCCACGGGATGGGCGATTGGACCAGAGGACGAATCTATCGGCTGACGCCTAAAGGTCATAAGGGCTATCAACATAGTAGGGTATCTATTTCCAAGCCCAGCGATCTGCCCGAATTTCTAAACTCCCCGTGCCTCTCAACGCGGGCGATGGCAATTCAATACCTGCAGACGCTCAAACTGCCTGAAGCATATGAGGCACTTAGGACTTGCCCGCAGGAAAACCCTTACGATCATGCCCGCGTGAGCTGGCAGATTGCCCAACTCAGCAAACGGGATGAACCACAGACCAAGCCAGTGGGCTTGGGGATTTTGCACCATCTGGAAGGGTTGCTGGCAAGCGAGCATCCAGAACTGCGAAACCTGGCCACCCGCATTTATCGAGATCAACAGTTTTTCCATCGTCCGGAAGATTTTGATCCGGAGTTGTCGAAACAGATTCTAGTGGTGAAGACACCCGCCACCCAGCGAGAGGTGATCCTTGGTCTACGGCATTTTCCAGTGGAGCAGGCCAAGCCATTCTTTTACGATTTTGCAAAGAAATATGATGGGCAGGATCGGTTTTACCTTTCCGCTCTCAACATCGCCTGTGGGACAGATCCTGCTCGACGTTCTGCATTGTTGGCTGATTTTCCAAAACATTTCCCCATCTGGAATGCCACCGTGGCAAATCTGGTGTGGGAACTGCAGCCACCTTCCATACTTCCACAACTGCCAGAATATCTGGAAGATCCCAAGTTGCCCGCAACAGAAAAAGCTCAGATTGTTTCAATTCTGGCAACCAGTTCCGATATCAAATCGGCCCAGGTGCTGCTTGAATTACTCATTAAAGGCCAGTCAGAACCAATCCAGCAACAGTGCGTCAGCAATCTGGTCGAATTTCTGCCAACCAAGTGGGCAACGGTCAAAACGACCCCAGAATACCAGCAAGCGATTTCTCAATTATTAAAAAATGAAAAAACACAACCAATCGCCTTTGTCCTGATTGCTGCAAGCAACGATCATGTAAACAGTCAGGCGATTGTGGATGTGGCGAGCAATGCAAAGTCGCCCACGAAAGTGCGGAAGGACGCAATACTGGCCCTTGGAAAAATTAAATCGCAGAAAGCTGTCACCACTCTTTCTCTGTTAGTTGACGATCAAGCAGTTGCGGAGGCAGCCACCAATGCACTTGGTAATCAGTTGGAAGGCAGAAAACTGTCTCCAGTGGGGCAGTCTGCAATGCAAAAACTGCAGCAAATCCTGACCGCCCCCCATCCATCGCGTGCGGTGCAGCAGGCCGCACTCAATAGTCTTGCCGCAGCTTATGCAGGGTGCGAGTGGTTGCTGGATCAACAGGAAAGTGGCAAACTTCCGAAAAATCTGCTGGCAGATACTGGCAGATTACTGCGAAACAATCCGTATCAGGGACTGCGAAACCGTGCGTTGACGTTATTCCCCGCACCGGGCAAACTGGATCCGAAAAAACTGCCACCCATCAGTGAACTGGTGTTGAAGCATGGTAACGCCACACGTGGCAAAGAGATTTTCAAGCAAAGCCTGAAAGGCGATGCTCAATGCATGCGTTGCCATATGGTGGGAGGGCAGGGGGGCCAGATTGGTCCTGATTTGTCAATGATTGGCAAAAAAGCTGCGGGCAAACAGAATCTATACGAATCGATTCTCGATCCCAATAAGGCAATTGCCGACCAATACGTGCAGTGGAAAGTAAGCACGCTGGACGGTCAATCGCTCAGTGGCTTGCTGGTGGCCGAAAATGAGAAAAATCTTACGCTTCGCGATGCGAACGGCAAAGATACCACGATTAAAAAGGACGATCTTGCTGAAGATAAGGCAAAAAGCCTGATATCGCTGATGCCGGACAATCTGGTCGCCACGTTGACCGAAGAAGAACTGGTTGACATGGTGGAATATCTTCTCACATTAACCACTCCATCGATGACGCCAGATCACTGGAAAATCCTTGGCCCATTCCCGAACGACGCTTCTGATAGTGCCCTGGATACCGATTTTGGCCCCGAATCAGGCAGTATCAACTTCGAGGGTAATTACGTGGGGAAAGCAAAGCAGGAAATTCGCTGGTCAACGGTGCGGCCAAACGGTTCTGGTTACCTCGATCTGGCTGCCCACTATGGCGACAATGGGGCAAACAGTGCATCGTATCTCTACCAGTCGGTGACATCAACTGGTAAGCAGAAAGCTACCCTAGCGGTAGGTAATGATGACGGTGCTATCATCTGGGTAAATGGCAAAAAGGTGTTTACCAATCGGGATCATTTTGCAGCAACGCCAGGTAAACACCAAATTGCTGTTGAATTGAAAGAAGGCAAAAATGAGATTCTCATTAAGATCGTCAACGGTAACAACCCACACGGGTTGTACTTTGCGATTCAAAGCGAACTGGAACTGCAACTTTCCAAGTAAATCAGCCACGGAAGCACTTTTATTCTTATGAACGCCGACCAGACCACTCAGTTTTTAACCCAAAGTATCTGGTTCATGCGGACCCGCATTCCCGATGCCCAGGTAGTGCAGATGGTGCTGCCACTGGCACGAGAAATCGTCCACAGTGGGCAAACTCTGTTACCGCTTGGTGTTATTGCCGATATTGCAATATTGGCATTTGGTAATGCAAATCAGGTGGCTAAACAGGCCTTTCCAGTAATTCCACAGGTAGAAAATTCGCTATTTCGCGAATACGAAGATTACGTTTTAGGGAAATTCTACCTGGATCGGTCTTTTGAACGAGCCGTGGATGCGATGCGTCGCTTCAAGCAGGAAGAACGCCCACGTGGGTTCGCTTATCTGATGCAGCAATTCTGCGAACGTGCCAAAATTACGGGCATGGAATGCGTTCCAGGTACGTTGCGAACGATTTCCGATATTCCTGCTGCCGAATTTCTGCAAAGAGGTTGGGATTCTCTCAGCAATGATGGTGTGGTGCCTGAAATCCCAGAGCAATACCGTTCCTTGCACCTCGCCTGTCGCCGAATGGCGGATCTGCTAGCACCGGAAGATATTGTGGCACTGGAACATCGCACGGCACTGGCCGATCTGGGGCAATATGTTGCCCACCGCCAGATTGTGCAGGCCACCCAGCGGTTTCTGGAGCGTTTGCCGAAACAGATGGTGAAGCCCCTGCACGGCAGACAGGAAGTACCATCGAAAGTGTTTGATGAAGACGCCTATCCCGTGGGTGGTTTTACCTCAATTTCCACCAAAGGCAGCATCGAAAGCCTGTTGCATTCACAGCTTGCCTACATGGAAAAAGACGAGGCGATGCGTCCGGATATGTTCGATATTAAGTTTGTCCGCGACGAACTCTATTATTATTCCCGCGATGAAAACCAGTTTTTACGACGGCACCGCAGTTACATTTTTGTGCTGCACCCGGAACTGGTGGAGAGTCGCAGAAAAGACCCACAGTCTCCTTTTCAGCGAATCGTTCTGCTGCTGGGTTTTCTCAATGCTACGGTACGCCAACTGGCAGACTGGCTGGGAAATGATGCACTGAAGTTTTACTTCGTTTTTCCACTATCCCAGGGAGAAAATGCACTGGCACTGGAAGCCGAACTTATTCAGATGGTGTGTCGCGAACTGGCGGAACAGAATCTGGTCGAAATCGTCCCACTTCGAATCCATTTGAGCAAGTTCGTCGAAAATATATCGGAAAAAAGCATGTGCCACCTGATCGGTTGCAGCGTGCAAACGGAACTCCATGCGGATGTTGAAGATGTGGTGGAAACGGATCTATTGTTAGCCGGGCCTGTACCCACTATTCACAGTGGGATCCGACGACTGGAAATTACTCCCACCGATCCGGAGGATGAACCGTTTGCACAATGGCAATCGTTGTTGCTGAAACTGCTACAGGTGCTGGTATAAACAATCGACCTCTCAATTCTCTGGTAGCAGAGGTTGCAATCGATTTGGAGCTGAGAGAGTACGTTAAATCAAAGTAACAAAACCGTACTCACACGACCGATCTGGTTTCCAGGAATAGCCGCAGGGAATCGCCAGTAAAGACGACGATGTAGGCAATGTCCGATTTGCTGCGATCAGCAACGACACGCAGTTGGAATCCAAACTCGCTGATCCCAGCGCTTCCATCCCGATCGATGTTCTGTTGCAGTTCTTTCCAGTTGAAGTCGGTGTTTCTTACCACAAACACTTTCGCCCATGCATTGTGGTTGGGATTCACAAAATATAGCATCGGTACCTGAGCACCCTGGAACTTACTTTCTCCTACCGAACGCAACATATTCAGATCAAAGGGCATTTCCGGGTGAAATCGAATGCCGTGATCGGCGATCACTTTTTCTGGAGAGTAAACATTGCCATCTGCTTCGGCAAGAATCCGTTGTGCATCGAGATTCGGTGCGGTGGAGATCTGGAAAGCATACCAGCCACCAACAGTCAGAATGATTGCCGCGGCAATTGATCCCGACCACCAGGCTTTGGTACGCCAACGCCCTACATGTTGGTGAGAGATGGCTTCGCTGAGACTGCCCGCCAGATGCGAAGGCACTGCAACTGCATGCATGGCCTTGCCCACTGCCAGATCAAAGCGTTGTTCGTTGATCAGTGCCTGATGACAGCCCGCACATTGCTGTACGTGGGCTTGCAACGACGTACGATCCTGCTCTGACAGTTCCGAGCTGTCGCTGCCAAAGAATGTGATGAACATTCGAGCGGTCGTACAATCGATGATCATCGTAAACCTGCCTCACTACCCAACATCATTGGGGTACTAATCGTGCCTTTAAGTGGGTTTTGGCACGTGCCAACCGAGACATTACGGTGCCGATGGGAAGTTCCATCTGCTCTGCAATATCGCGATAAGTCATTTCCTCAAAATAAAACAAAATCACGGGGGTCCGAAACTCTTCCGGCAGTTCATTTAATGCTGCCTGAAGCTTTTCCGGGCTTACTTCCAGTTCTTCAGGAATATCGGGCATCGTGGCGGGCAATTCCCCACTGCCAGTAGTACCAAACGATTCCAGTGTCACCTCTTTCCGGATCTTGGCGGATCGCAGCTTGTGCAAGTACACATTCCGCAGAATGGTGTACAACCATGACCGGACTTTGGTGGTTTCCCGCAGTTTACCCCACTGCAGGTGGGCTTTGCAAAAGGTTTCCTGGGTCAGGTCTTCTGCATCGGCCTGGGTACCACTCAGGCGATAGGCGTATCGGTAGAGTTGGGCATAATAGTCTTCGACAATCCGGCGGAACTCCGATTCATTTGCCGGTTTGCCCATGAAAATACCCACCTGTAATAGGAGATACACGAAGGGGAAGTTTTATTCCAATTCTTCACAAAATGAATTTAATTTCTGTCCCCTTCCCACCGACGAGCAGGAAGGGTGGGGCATTACAAAGGGTTATTCGTGGAAAAAATCCGCTGATTTGAGCTGTGGGCAAAAAAATCAGGAATTGTTATTGACTGATTATAAGATTATGAAATTTTGTTCATTTTTGGGCTTGAAGTAGAATCTCAGCACCCATTAGCGCAGGAATAGCTGGGGTATAAGTTGAAAAATGATCTATTCGTTACTTCTTCAATTCAAATGTAAACTCATTGCTGCCTGCAGCAACTGTTGCGGTCAGTGGGGTGGTATCCGCTTTCCAATATGCTTCCGGAATCAGTTCTTTTTTGCCGGAACTACCACCATAACGGCCATCAAAGGTAACCACCACTTTATACTTGCCAGCGGGAGCACCATCGAACTTGCCATATGTGGAAAGGCTGAATGAACCGTCACCTTCCACAACTGCATCCGCTGCGAAACGCGTGCGTTTAGGATTCGCCGGATCTTCCAGATAAAATGCTACAGTGGCACCTGCTGCCGGCGTGCCAGCAAGATAAACGTAACCCTTGGTGGCGAAAGTGCGTTTACGTTCGTATTGTGGCACTTCTTCATTGGTCTTCGGAAGGGTTAAATCTTCACCAACGATGCCATCCAACATCAGGTTGGCAATCACAGGACCTGTTTTTTTCATCGTAATCCAAATCAGGTGGTCAAATTCCCCATATTCGGTGCCACGAAGTCTGCTACCCCCACCTGTGGTGGCGAACTGGTAATAATTCATGTTCTGCCGTACCGATTTCTTATAGCGGTGGACGTGACCAGCAAAGCAGGTGTATTTGCGTCCGTTCAGAGCTTTTTCAATGTTTCCCCAGCCATTCTTCTCAACATTCCCTTCCCAGATTGGCTTGTGCAAGGTAACTACGGTCCAGTCAACGTTGGGATTTTCAGCGAGCACCTGGGTGGCATATTTCTGTTGCTCTTCAGAAATGGAAGATGTACCAGGAGGGTCATCCGATTGCAGCATCAGGAACAGCACATTTTTGTAAACAAAGTGGTAGTAACGTGCACCGAACTTTTCTTTCCAGATTTCCTCCATTTCCTTGTTGGTAATATCGTGATTACCAGCTACGTAGAAAAATGGCATTTCCAGCTTGGAAGTGAAGCCCTGGAACTCTTTCCATTCGTTCATTACTCGTTCCCGATCGGTGGAATAGCCTTCAATCAGGTCGCCCACCGAAACCACAAATTCTGGTTGCAGCAGATTCAACTGTTCCACTGCTTTGGAAAAAATGTTCGCCCGATGTCCACCGGTGCGATCGCTGACCATGGCAAACTGAAATTCTTCCGTTGAATTGTTCAGCCGAAGGTGGGTCCAGGGGTTACGAGCACCTTGCTTGACCTGCAATTCACCGCTAACTGCTGCTTTGGGTGATTCGGCCTGTTGGGAAATTGCCACAGCCGTGGCAATGACACCAAACGCCAGGATTAAAAGTGATAACTTTTTCATTTGTTTTCTGGTGTGAACCTTGTTTCGTAATGAAATTAGAACCAATTCAGGTATAAGTTCAATACTGGAAAGGAAATTTCTTCTAATCTTTGCAATTTGCCCAGTTTAACGTGGGGGTGCGTACCGGGCGATGATTGCTTTGGCAGTTCGCAGGCCATCAACTGCTGCACTGACGATCCCCCCAGCGTAGCCAGCACCTTCACCGACAGGGTATAACCCTTGCGTGGGTGATTCACGAGTCTCCTGATTGCGAACAATTCGGATTGGCGAGCTGCCCCGTGATTCTGGCCCTACCAGCACCGCATTTTTCAGAAAATGCCCCCGCCACATCCGATTCATTCGTGGCAGTCCATCCATTAATGTCTGTACCACGAGTGGGGGCAACAATTCCCGCAGTTTTACGGCTACTTTGCCTCGTGGATAACTGATTTCAACACTTTCAGACGATATTCGATCATGCAAAAAGTCGTCGGCACGCTGGAAAGGACAGGTATATTCACCTCTGCCCATTTCGAACGCCAGTCGCTCATACTGTTCCTGCAGTCGCACGCCACCCAGCAGGTCATTACCCGAAAATTGGCTGGTTGGAATGGTGACCACCAGCCCACTGTTGGCAAAAGGAGAATCCCGTTTTGAAAGACTCATCCCGTTGGTGCAGAAATATTCTTCCTGCGAGACACTGGGGATGATGTAACCGCCAGCACACATACAGAATGTAAAGACGTCGGCCTGCTTCCCGTGTGCCACCAGCGAATAATCGGCATTTCCAAGGATATCTACGTGCTGCATGTTTCCATATTGCACCCAATTGACATCATCCTGTGGGTGTTCTACCCGAACGCCCATTTGAAATGGCTTTGGTTCCATCGCCACGCCACGGTGCTGCAGCATTTCATAAACATCACGGGCACTGTGACCGGTCGCCAGAATCGCCAGATCCGCAGCAAAAGTTTCCTGTTCGGTCACCACATGGGTCAATTGGTCGCCTGCAATGATCAGGTCGGTCATTTTGCGATGGAACACCACCTGCCCACCATACGATTCGATTCGTTGCCGCAGTGCCTTGACTACAGCAGGCAGGCGATTGCTGCCTAAATGGGGCCGGTGGTAGTACAGAATGCTGGGTCTTCCGGGTTGCTGACCTTTGCATTCAGCAAAAACCTCCAGCACTTTGCGGTAATCGGTGCCAGAACCCCGGCAAGTGAGCTTTCCATCGCTGAAGGTGCCTGCGCCACCTTCGCCAAAGAGGTAATTACTTTCAGGTGCGAAATCCCCACCTTCATCGAAACGTTTCACATCGCGAATACGCTCATTGACAGGTGTGCCACGTTCCAGCACGATTGGGCGGTAACCAGCCTGGGCCAGAAAGTAGGCCGCAAACAGGCCCCCTGGTCCTGAACCAATCACCACCGGACGGTGCTGCAGTGGCACCACCCCAGGGTGGGGAAGTGAAAACGCCTCTTCTGCGAAATGATCAACAGGTACGGTGTGCTGTCTTTGGGCGATATGCAACGCCAGCGATTCCTCTTCCGGCGGTAAATCAACCGCCACCGTGTAGACGAATCGCAATTGAGATTTATCTCGTAAGTCCAGACTCTTACGGAGGATACGCCAATTCAATGGCTCGTCACCGGGGGTACCCAGGATTTCCTGAACTGCGTCGGGTAGTTCCTCCGGTTCGTGCTCAATCGGCAACCGAAGGTTGGTTAAACGTATGGACATGAGTTAAATGTCAAATACAGATTGTGAGAGAATATTAATTTTTGTGAGTGGATTACCACCCACGCTATCTATGGTAGGAGATTTCGAGTGGGGGAAATTACTTCATTTGACGATGCTTGTACAACTCTTGAACGATTTCACCACGTGTGGTGAACTTTTTCTCTGCAATCGCTGCCGTAGCGGCTATGCGATGCATTTCTGGCAGATACCTCAACCAACGTGTGAGTAATTTTTCATCAATTTTCTCCTCGGCACGGAAATCGTGGAGAGGATAGGCTTTGTAGTATTGGCCTTCGATATTTTCCCCACGTTGGCCGTAAGTTTTGGTGTTTCCAGCCACTAATTGGTGTAACCCACCCTTGCTGCCCAACCACTGCACGGCACGGAACAATGGGTGATCCGGTGGCACATCTGAAACGTAGATCGTTGCCGATTTTTCAGCGTGCAACAACTCCTGAAGATGAGAGAATTCTAATTTGTGTAAAGAAACGCCGCTACGGACCTTTTCCCTTGCTGACACACCAGCGGCCTGACCCAGCGACATCCAGATTGGTTCGAGGCGAAGTGCACAAAACCCAACGTGGGAAGAACTTACGGCAACGGGTACCAGAAGATTATTCACTTTGTTTGCCAATAGACAGTGGTAAGGAATCTGGTATGGGCTAACCCGCTTGTAAAACTCCCCAGTGTGCTTGCCACCAAACAGTGGGCCTTCATGACTGGTGCCATGGCAGTTGGGGCCGTAATCTCCGCAGGCAATGCTTTGCGGATGAAACTTCGCCCGCACATCTCCCGGCTCTGCATCGGTATCCTTTTCCGTAAACACATACGTGCCTTTCATCCTACGGGCTTCGCGAACATATAGCTGCCAGGGCAGATGGTTGTTATCGGTAAATTCATCTTTGCACCAGCCCCACTGAGTGACTTCAGAACGATACTTTTCAGGTACCTTGGGATCCTGTTTTAAAAACCACAACAGGCCCAGATGATAGTCAAGGTGGGTCTGAAAAATTGCTGCACGTTCTTTGGCGGTTCCATCGGGCCATTTGAGGTTCTTACCAGGCATCGATAACCGCACCAATCCATTGGAGACATCGTTAATGTCATATTTTTCGTTCGGTAACAATGGGAGTTGTGCTTTGAAGACGCACCTCGAAGGATAGTCGAATATCTGTTTGATCTTGCCGATCTCCAGCAATGTTAAAATATCTTCATAAGTGTCGCGATTGTAGTTGGCAGGTTGGGTGATTTCGACCCGGTTTGCTGGGTTTCTGGTCATGATCATCCGAAAATTGTACGCTTGAAGTTGTTTGTCTTCTTTGTCAGGTGCCAGAGATTCGCCATATTGCGATTTTGCCTCCCGCCCCACATGGTAGGGAATCCCAGCGAGTGCCATCAGGTCGCCTTCGTAAGTGCCATCAATAAAAACAGTTGCGGCGATTGATAGATTTTTCTGTTCTCGTCTGATAAGCATCGTTTTCAGCACTTTCTCATCACCGACACTAGTGGTTTCTACACTCTGTAACGTTGCGTTTTTCAGCACGGTAATCGTGGGGAGTTCTGTAAGTAATTTTTCAAAAACAAGTTCATTCACGTGCGGCTCAGCGTGCGTGCCTCTTCGACTTGTTTTGGCCTGCATGGAATCTTTGCCGTACTTGTTCTCATAATATTTTAATACATGTTCCGAGAACTCGAGGAACGCACCAGAAAGGCCTTCAAAGGTGCGGAAATCGGTATGCGAAAGCCCACTGGTAGTCAGCCCACCGATATGGGCAGTGGGTTCGATCAACAGAACTTTGGCACCGTTTTTTGCAGCAGATCGTGCTGCAGCAATCCCACCGGGTGTGGCACCGTAAATGGCGATATCGTAATGAGTTACGTCTGCTGCAAGTAAAAACAGTGGATTGAGCAGCACGCACCAGAGTGGTAACCAGTTTTTTAGAAACATGAGAGGATCCAGAAGAGCTTGTAATGCTATGCAATTATCTGGTAATAAAGCTCACTTTTCAATGGATGCCCACCGATTTGACTTGTCATGACTAAGCAAAAATGAGAGGATAATGAAAATTTCCAGGGCTGGGAACGCAGGTGGCCAAAAGTGAATCGGTCAGATTTCGCTAGGATTGGTGCTTTTCACGTTGTAAAATAGCAACTTGAAATTGGCCAATGTTGCAACGCTGACACTTTGGCGGTGATCTGTTGGGACCCACCTGATTCGGCAGAACTCTCTCCCGTGTATGGCACGGTCTGCCACGTTGAAACGTTGAGGATACTTCAAGAAAAAGGAAATCATGATACGAATGTTGAAAAACATGCTGCTATCGTTGGGTATGCTGGCACTTGCCACGTCCGCGCTGGCTCAACCTGTGGTGTATGAAGGCACGGATGGACCGGGTCATGGAAAGCACATCGTTTTCTTAGCGGGTGACCACGAATATCGCTCGGAAGAAACGTTACCCGCGCTGGCGAGAATTCTTGCGAAGCATTACGGCTTCAAGTGCACGGTTCTGTTCAATGTCGACCCCACAACGAACGAAATTATTCCAGGTAATTCCAATATGCCCGGGATGGAAGCGCTGAAAACAGCAGATCTTGCGGTAGTTTTCCTGCGATTTCAGAATTTTCCGAAAGAACAGATGCAACATCTCGATGACTACCTGAACCGCGGTGGCCCTGTGGTGGGTCTTCGTACCGCGACACATGCGTTTCGGATGAAGGCAACTGATCCTTTCTCGAAATACTCGTTTGATTCCAAAGCGGAAGACTACAAACTGGGCTTTGGGCACCAGGTGCTGGGCCAGACATGGGTGGGGCACTACGGCACGAACCACCAGCAGAGCACTCGAATTACGATTATTGAAGATAAGAAGAATCATCCGATTCTGAGTGGTGTCAAGGATGTCTGGGTGCAGGCGGGAGGCTATGTCGGCAAACCCACAGATGGTGAAGTGCTGACAATGGCTCAGCCGTTAAATGGAATGAAGCCAGATTCTCCGGTCGATGCCAAAAAACCACCAATGCCGTCGGAATGGACCCGCAGCTACAAGTCACCTTCAGGCAAGACTGGGCGTGTTTTTACAACACTTTATGGTACTCCGGAAGATTTGCAGAACGATGGTTACCGCCGGATGCTGGTCAATGGTTGCCTGTGGGCATTGGGGCTGGAAGATAAGATTAAAGCGGATAGCCACATTGACTTTGTTGGCCCATTCAAACCCAACACTTTTGGCAACAACACCTATGCCCGTGGTGTGAAGCCGGAAATGTACGTGGGTATGACAAGTCCGATTCCAGCTAACAACAACACAAAAGATACGAATCCCCCACCACCAAAGAAAAAGGCAAATCCGAAAAAAAAGAACCCGGAGCCAAAGTCCGATCCCTCCAAATCAAAGGTAACGGCAACCGGGAAACCAGCACGCTATGTGAGGATCGAGTTACCTGGAAATAAACGAATTCTGACACTTGCAGAAGTAGAAGTGTTTCAAGGTGGGAAGAATATTGCCAAAACCGGCAAAGCGACCCAATCCAGCACCCACGGTGGTGCAGATGCCGCACGGGCGACTGATGGCAACAAGAACCCCGATTACAACGGGGGTGGGCAAACCCACACTTCGAATTCCGGCGAGAAAAACCCATGGTGGGAACTCGATCTGAGCCAACCAATCGATATCGAGAAGATTGGGATCTGGAACCGCACAGGATTTGAAGGCCGTCTGGCTGGCTTCACACTGACCTTACTGGATGCGGAACGGAAAGAAGTTTTTCGTGCGGAAGATGTGGCCGCACCACAAGGCATGGAAATAGATGCTAAAACCGGCAAATTCACTTACCTGACATATGATGGCAAGCCGGGTTCACCTGTTGCGGGTGGTACAAGTGTGGCGAACAACCCAGGCAAATCCAACCCACCAGAACCTGGTCTGGCAGAAGTTCCCGCCGATTATCGTGATCCAGCACCGTTTGCATTCAAAAAAGGTGATGTTGTTGCCATTCTAGGCAATGGTCTGGCTGATCGGATGCAGCATGATGGCTGGGTAGAAACAGCACTTCAAAGCCAGTTGCTTGATCTGCAGGTGCGATTCCGCAACATGAGCACCAGCGGCGACCGGCCAAACAACTATCCCCGTAGTTCAGGTCAGATGTCGATGACCTCATATCTGCAGTTCGTCAAGCCAACAGTAGTTTTTGCATTTTTTGGATACAACGAATCTTTCGAAGGAAAGCCAGACGATTATAAGAAACAGTTGCTGGATTTTGTGCAGCGAACCCGCGGTGCAAAGCCAGGTGGTCAATTCCCGCGGATAGTGCTGTTCAGCCCCACTGCATTTGAAGATACCCGTAACCCTAACTTTCCGAATGGCTTGGCCCACAATGTGCGGCTTGCACAATACACTCGTGCCACCGCAGCCGCAGCGAAAGAAGCGGGGGTAGGTTATGTCGACTTGTTCCATCCTTCATTGGATCTATTCCGCAAGGCCGCACAGCCTCTGACAATTAATGGTGTTCACTTTACAGAAGAAGGCAACCGCCAACTCTCTGAAGTGATCACTCAATCTTTGCTGGGTAAGACAATCAATGTTTCCAGTTCATTGGAAACTTTACGTCAGGCAGTTCTGGACAAAAACCTGCATTGGTGGAATCGTTACCACGCTTCCGATGGTAATGATATCTGGGGTGGGCGTTCCACATTAAAATTTGTGAATGGTCAAAGCAATGCAGATGTTCTGAAGCCAGAACTGGAAATGCTTGATGTGATGACAGCCAACCGTGATGAGCGGGTCTGGGCACGAGCAACAGGTAAGGACAAAGCGATCGATGACAGCAATGTTCCCAAGCCAGTGCCTGTGATTTCCAACGTTGGTGGGGGAAGTAAAAGTTCCAGTTCCGTGAAGGAAGGGACTCTGAATTACGTCAGTGGGGAAGAAGCGATCAAGCAGATGGCTGTTGCCAAAGGCTTTAAAGTATCCCTGTTTGCTGATGAATCTCGCTTTAAACAACTGGTGAACCCGGTACAGATGCAGTTCGACACCAAAGGCCGGCTCTGGGCAGCGGTGTGGCCAACATACCCCAAGTGGGAACCGCTGAAACCGATGAATGATGCCCTGATTATCCTCCATGATGATAACGAAGATGGTTCTGCCGATCGTGTAACTGAATTTGCCAAAGTTCAGAACCCCCTTGGCTTTGAATTCTGGAACGGTGGGGTAATTGTGACTTGCCAGTCGGAACTGCTGTTTTTGAAAGACACGGACGGTGATGATATTGCCGACGTCCGCACCATTCTGTTTCAAGGGTTGGATTCATCCGACACCCACCACGGTGCCAATAACCTGATCTACGGTCCTGATGGTGGCATCTACTGGCAAAGTGGTGTCTTTATGATCCACAATCACGAACATCCCTGGGGGCCGTCGCTGCAATCTTCCGCATCGGCAATGTACAGGTTTGACCCACGCCGTTATACCATTTCGATGCATGCCACCAACTCGCCCAATCCCCATGGTATTTCATTCGATTACTGGGGCTACCATTATGCCACCGATGGCACCGGTGGGAGAGCTTTCCAGGTGCGTCCGGAAGGCAATGGCTTCAAAATGTATGAACTGCTGAAAAAAGAAGTCCGTCCAGTAACTGCCAGCGAAGTGGTCAGCAGTGCCCACTTCCCGGAATCGATGCAAAACGATTTCTTGATCTGTAATGTCATTGGCTTCCTGGGCATTAAACACTACCACCTGACACGGGACCCGGTAAAGGGAACTGTGTGGGGTGAACCTGCTGGTGATGAATTGATCGTCAATCGGCTGAATCCGGATGGTAGCAAAACTCAGGACAAATCACGTGGCTTTTTGATGAGCGGGGACAAAAACTTCCGCCCATCAGATGCGATTTTTGCTCCAGATGGTTCACTGTATGTCTCCGATTGGCACAACGTCATTATCGGTCACATGCAGCACAACGTACGGGATCCCAATCGCGATCACGCCCACGGTCGTATTTACCGGATTACAGCAATTGATCGCCCTCTGCAAAAGCCTGTCGCGATTGCAGGTCGCCCCATCCCTGAACTGTTGGACAATTTGAAATCTCCCGTGGATGGGATTCGCCACCGCACCCGAATTGAACTAAGTGGGCGGGACAGCACTGCGGTGATTGCTGCCACAAAAGAATGGGTGAAGCAGTTCGATCCAAAGAAAACAGAAGATGCCCACCACTTGTTGGAAGCACTCTGGTTGCATCAGCAGCACAATGTGAAAAACTTCGAATTGCTGGAAACGGTGCTGTCTTCACCTGAGCCGCACGCCCGCATTGCAGCAAATACTGTCAAGCATTTCTGGGTGAATGTTGAAAAAACATATCGGGGTGGGGTGATTGCGGATAATGCACTTGCCAAAAACCAGAAGTCAGGAATCCTGAGCGATACCCCGGAACTGACAACAATCCGCATCGCCACCATTCCTGAAAAAATGATGTACGATGTGAAGCAATTGACGGTGAAACCTGGCAAAAAGGTAAAGCTGACCTTTGCCAACTACGACTTTATGCCACACAACCTGATGCTGGTAAATCCCGGTAAGGCAGATGAGGTGGGGCTGAAGGCGATTGAACTGGGTGCCAAAGGATTTGACGTCGGCTTTATCCCGGAAAGTAAGGAAATCCTGTGGCACAGTAAACTAGTTGATTTTGGTCAGGAGCAGGTAATTGAGTTTACCGCTCCACTGAAAGAAGGTGCGTATCCCTATGTCTGCTCCTTCCCTGGCCACCATCGGATGATGCGCGGGATGCTCTTTGTGACCAACGACCTCAAAGAATTTCTTGCCAAGAACCCACAGAAAGAAACCAAAATTACCGAATGGAAAATGACTGACTTTACCGAAGACTTGAAGCATGTTGCCCACCATCGCAATTTTGCGGAAGGCAAGCAGTTGTTTACTACTCTTGGCTGTGCCCAGTGCCACCAGATGAACAAGAATGCTTCACCGATGGTTCCTGGGTCGATGGGAGAAAATCGTGCCGTTGGCCCGAATGTCGATGATTCTGTGAAAAAATACAAACAGGATGCCAAAGCGTTGTTGCAGGAAATCCTGGAACCATCGAAATCGATTGAAGATAAATATCGTCAGGTAATTTTTGAACTGGAAGATGGCAGTTCAAAAATCGGTGTGATTGTTGATGAGGACCCCACCAGTTACACGATCATGTCTGGCACGCCAGCAAAAGAAGTGAAGATTATGAAAAAATCGATCGATTCACGTCGCACTTCCCCTGTCTCCATCATGCCAGCCGGGGTGCTGAACACGCTGGATAAGGAACAGATTCTCGATCTGCTGGCATATCTCCTAGCCGGTGGAAACCCAGAAGCACCTGCGTTTAAACACGGGCATTAACGAGATTAGTGTGCCTGCTGCAAGTTGAATTTCAATTTCTGTGAATTGCCCCGCATGTTAAGACAACTCTGACAGTGCAAAATGGAATACGTTAGAATTTCTCATTCTTGCGAATCAGCCTCCCGTAGCTAGTCCTATTCTAGCTCTACTGCTTGCTTCATCTGCACATTGGCGCCACGAGCATCGGCATATTTGAAGTCTGTGCCCTTGGTGCAGGCCGCACCGGTATTCCCTTTGGGATCCATCGCGATAAATGCCACGCTTTTGGCATGTTGCCCACGTCGGGCTGCTGTGCTGATAATCCGCTTGACGGCCAATTCGGCTGCTTCCTGGGGTGACTTGCCAGCCCGCATCTGTTCCACAATAAAGTGGCTGCCACCAATTCGGATAATTTCTTCCCCAACACCAGTGGCACCTGCGGCACCCGCTTCGTTATCCACATACAGGCCCGCACCAATAATAGGGGAATCGCCTACGCGGCCGGGTAGCTTATACGACAAGCCGGATGTGGTACAAACACCACCCAGATTGCCTTTTGCATCGCGTGCCAGCACCGTTACTGTATCGTGCCCCTGTGGCTCCGCTTTCTTGTTGGGGTTATTCTTGTACCATTCCGCCACACTTTCCGGTGTCAGCATCGTTTCTAGTTTCATACCATGCTGCAGTGCAAACCATTCTGCTCCCTTTCCCACCAGCAGAATGTGCGGTGTTTTTTCATAAACCAGCTTGGCTAGTGCAGCAGCGTGGCGAATATTTTCGATACCTGCAACGGCACCGCAGTCGAGGGTTTTGCCATCCATTACACATGAATCCAGCGAAACCACACCCAGTTGATTGCCAATGCCGGCGAAGCCTACGGAGCGGACGGAAGGATCGTCTTCCACCGCCTGAGCACCAGCAATGGCAGCATCCAGGGCAGCAATACCACGGACCAGTTGGCGGGAAGCCACTTCCGCAGCGAGTTTTCCAAATGGCCAGGTGGCAATTACGCTTGTTTCATTCATCGGCGAAACTCCTTCAAAACTGATTTATTGTGGGCTGTTTTATGAAAAAATCGTTCAGGCGCTTGCAATTCAAATTACCACAATCTGTAATAAAATGATTGAAAATGATTCCGTGGGGCATGCTAAAAATGAAAATACCTCTCATTATTCTGTCGTTCACACTGTTGGTGATTGACTTGCAGGCGGGTGAATTCAACAAAAAGCTGTCGGTTGGCGATGCCGCACCGCAGTGGAAAGATTTGCCTGGCGTCGATGGTAAGGATCATTCTTTTGATGAGTGGAAGGCTAAAAAGTACCTGATCGTTGTATTTACTTGCAATAGCTGTGCCTGTTCCGTGGATTATGAAGACCGCATTATTGCCTTTGCCAACAAATACGCTGCCCCCAAAACTGATGTGGCGTTGGTGGCAATTAACGTGAATACCATTCCGGACGATCGCTTGAACAAAATGAAAGAGCGGGCCAAAGCCAAAAAATTCCCTTTCCCTTATCTTTATGATGAATCTCAACAGATCGCCCGCGATTATGGTGCCGTCTACACGCCCGAATTTTTTCTGCTGAATGCCGAACGCAAAATCGCTTACATGGGGTCTTTTGACGACAAAATTAATCCCAGCGATGTAAAAGTGAAATACCTCGAAGATGCGTTGCTGGCGCTGCAAGCCGGCAAAGCACCCCCACAGAAAGAAACATTAGCCAAAGGGTGCCTGATTCGCTTCAAACGTGTCCGCGACTAGTGAACAAGTATTTTTCTGGTAAGATACTTCGCACAAAGATTCTTAATTCGAAGATAATTCTCTCTCTGTTTCTCCCAAACTGTTATCAGGACCTCATTTATGCTGAAAACTGTCGAGTACCGTGGCTGGAAAAACAACATTCTACTGTCAAACGATCAGCTGGAGTTGATCTGTACGCTGGATGTCGGTCCGCGGGTGATTTCGTTTCGCAAAGCCACCAATCCATTTAACGTAATGAAAAATTACGATGAAATGATGGGTGGAACGGGTGAAACGGAATGGCAGATCCGCGGTGGCCTGCGGTTCTGGATTGCTCCGGAGGATTTAACCCGCACCTACTTTGCAGATAATCGGCCAGTGCAGTGCACCCCACTTGGCGATTTTGGTGTGCGACTGACCCCACCTGAAGAAGTGGAATACGGCCTGCAGAAAGTAATGGAAGTTCGGCTGGCAGAAAGTGGCAACCAGGTGAAAATCCGGTTGATTGTGACCAACACCGGCCAGACAACAACTCGACTGGCACCATGGGCTCCCACCGTAATGGCTCCAGGTGGGATTGAAATCCTGCCTCAGCCAGAAAAGCGAAACCACCCGGGACATCCATTAAAGGCCAAAAATCCAAGTTGCTTTGGACCAAATCAGTCTTTGGTGCTGTGGCCATATTTCGACTTTACCGACAGCCGCTGGACTTTTGGCAGCCGCTTTATCTTTTTGAAACAGGATGCTAAAAAGGGACCAACCAAAATTGGTTTTGCCACAGGTTTACCATGGGTAGCGTACTGGAACCAAGGCACGCTGTTTGTCAAGAAGTTCCGCCACCACGAGTGGGCAACCTATCCCGATCTGGGCACCGTTTATCAGACATTTTCCAACGAAGACATGCTTGAAATGGAAACTGTGGGCATTCTGACAGATCTGATTCCAGGACAATCGGCAGAGTTGGAAGAAGTTTGGGAACTGTATGATGGGATTCCCGAACCCACTTCGGAAGCTGTGGTGCAAGAAAAAATCGCCCCACTGCTGGCGAATTAGGCCCAAAAGCGGCACTTTTTTGAGAAATTTTCCGAATTCTGCCTGTTTTCATCGATTTTTAATCACTTTTTGACAGTGCAAAAGACTATATATATTAAGTGAATTAAATTTCACGCTAAATATTTCTGGGTAAATCATTGCTCAGGGACGTGTGTTCGTGGGAATGGCCCGCAGGGAATAGCGGGTGTCGCAATTTCAGGATTCATTTCTTGCATTGTCGGGCATTTCTTGGCAACATGGTAACAAAATGAGAGCAGTATCATGGCAAAATTTCAACTGGCGACATTCGAGGTGGATATCTCCCCGCCGTTAGGTCACCCGCTCTGTGGGGGATGGATTGAGCCCGCACGCAAGATTGTCGATCCCCTGAAGGCACTAGGTGTGATTTTATTTGGTGCTGAAAAACCGATTGTACTATGTGCTTTTGATTGGGTTGGCTTGCGAAACGATGCCAACCTGCACGTGCGAGAAGCGATTGCTGCCGGGGCAGGCACCACGGCAGACCAGGTGAGTGTGCATTGTGTTCACCCCCACGATGCACCATTTGCCGATGTGGCAGCACAGCAGATGCTGGCAAAAGCAGGTGCTGGACCGTGCCTCGACTTGCGATTTTTTGAGCAAGTGTTGGATCGTCTCACCAAGGCAACCAAATTAGCGCTGGAGCAGGTAGTACCCTTTACCCACGTGGGGGTTGGCCAGGCAACAGTGAACCAGGTGGCATCATCGCGACGTATCGTCAAGGATGGCAAGGCAATCTTTTCACGCACGAGTTCAACGAAAAATGAAGTGGTTCGGGCTTATCCGGAAGGTTTGATCGATCCCAACCTGCGCACGTTGAGTTTGTGGGACAATGAAACGCCATTGGCTTGCCTGCACTTTTATGCCACTCATCCGATGAGTTATTACGGAGCGGGACAAGTAAGTTGCGATTTTTGTGGTCTGGCTCGCGAGAAAATGCAACAGCGTTATCCCAAAACCAGGCAGATTTATTTCACAGGCTGTGCGGGAAATATTACTGCTGGTAAGTACAACGATGGTGCACCCACCAATCGTCCGATCTTGATGGACAGGATGTTTCAAGGCATGAAAAGTGCTTTCGATAATTCCAGGAAAATGGCTGTAAAGTCATTGAATTGGCATGTTGAAAAAATGCAGTTGAAGCCACGGACAGAAGTGCAGTTTGGTGAAGAAAGCAGTAGCACAGTGCTGCAGGATCGCAAGCAATCCCCGGCCAGACGTGGGAATGCCGCATTTCAAATCGCCTGGTTGAAACGCCTGGATCGACCAGTTCTGGCAGGTTGCCTCCACGTGAATGAGGATACAAAAGTGCTGTGTCTACCAGGAGAAGCATTTATCGAATACCAGTTAAAAGCACACCAAATGGCAGGTAAGGAGCCCTTATTTGTTGCCGCTTACGGCGATGGAGGGATGGGTTACATTCCAACCGCTAATGCATTTCTGGAAGGTGGTTACGAACCAACAGTAGCACTGGCGCACCCTGATACCGAAACCATCTTACTGAAGACCATCAAAACACTTCTTGGAAAGGATCAACAATGAAAAATAAATGCATCCTGATGTTGGTGCTCGCTGCTACCTGGGTATTTTCAATAGGTAATGCTGCGGAGTACCGCGCTGGTGTGGCCAAGGCCACGATTACACCCACCAAGCCATTGTGGATGGCAGGCTATGCCTCACGCACAGAGCCGTGCACCAAAACCCACCACGACCTGTGGGTAAAATGCCTGGCGTTGGAAGATGAACGTGGACATCGTCAGGTAATGGTAACACTCGATCTATGCGGCATCCCACGGTCGTTTCGCCAGGAAGTGTTACAGGCAATTCAGAAAAAAGTGAAGTTAGAACCGGGCGACTTGGTGCTGAATGCATCGCACACCCACAGTGGACCAGTGGTGCGGGATAACCTGGTAGAAATGTATCCGATGAACGCTCAGCAGCTAGCAGATGTATTGGAATATTCCACACAGTTGGTGGAAAAAATTGCTGCCACAGTCATCAAGGCATTTGATTCACTGGAATCGGTTTCTATACAGCAGGCATCTGGTGTCGCACGTTTTGCAGTCAATCGGCGGGAAAACAAAGAAAACAAAATTATCCTGGGAGCAAATCCCCAGGGACCTGTGGAACATTCTGTGCCAATTCTTGCAGTCTATAATCAGGAAAAGAAATTGATTGCGGTATGTTTTGGTTATGCATGCCACAATACCACGCTTTCGTTCAATGAATGGTGTGGGGACTATGCCGGCTTTGCCCAGATTGAACTGGAAAAGAAATTACCTGGTGTCACGGCACTTTTCTGGATTGGCTGTGGGGCAGATGCCAACCCATTACCTCGGCGAAAACTGGAATATGCAGTGGACTACGGCAAACAATTGTCGGAAGCAGTATGCCACGCACTCAAGAGCACCACACCTGTTACGGCTGCGTGCGAGACTGCTTACGAAGAGATCGCATTGTCATTTGACACGATTCCCGGCAAAGCACAATGGCAGCAGGACGCGACAAGCAAAACGTTGGCAGTGAGTAAACGTGCCCAACGAATGTTAAAGTTGATCGAAGGTGAAGGGATCCCGCAGAAATACCCTTACTACCCCATTCAATCCTGGCGATTTGGCAATCAATTAACCTGGGTGTTTCTGGGTGGAGAAGTTGTTGTGGATTATCATTTACGGTTGAAAAAAGAACTGAAGGCCCACTCCCAACTATGGGTTGCGGGATATTGCAACGATGTGATGGCATACATCCCATCGAAACGAATTCTGAAAGAAGGTGGCTACGAAGCCGATTCTTCGCAGATTTATTACGGCATGCCAGCCAAATGGTCGCCCACGATTGAGGACCAGATCATTTCCACGATTCGCAAACAGGTGAAATAATGCTGCTTTGTTATCGAGAAGCTTTGTTGTTGTGTGTGTTTCTGCAGTTTGTGGTGAATAGCACCTTTGCCGTTGAACCGAAAACACCTGCAGAAGAACAAAAAACATTTGCCACGTTGCCCGGTTTTCAGGTGGCGTTGGTCGCTTCCGAGCCAGATATTATCGATCCCGTCGCCATGACCTTTGGCTGGGATGGTCGCCTCTATGTGTGCGAGATGATCGGCTATCCCAACGGTGGCGTGGGCACTGGCATGGAAAGTCGTGGTCGCATCAAGATTCTCACCGACGCAGATCAGGATGGGCGGTATGAGAAAGTGGATATCTTTGTAGAAGGACTACGCTTCCCCACGGGTATTCTTCCATGGAAGAAAGGCTTCATCGTTTGCAATGCCCCCGATTTGCTGTATCTGGAAGATACGAATGGTGATGGCAAAGCTGATATTCGCAAGGTGCTGTATACCGGCTTTGCACTGCAGAATATCCAGCAGTTAATCAATACCCCACGTTATGGTCTAGATGGCTGGGTATATGTCATGTCTGGCAACAACGGTGGTACAATCACCTGTCCCAACATGCCGAAGATGCCACCTTTCGTGTTGCGTGGAAGAGCATTTCGGTTCAAACCAGATCAGCCAGGAGTGATCGAACCCACATCCAGTGGGGGACAATATGGCCTGACTAGTGATGAAGTGGGACACTGGTTCACTAATACCAATAGCCAGCACCTGCGTCAGATTGTCCTGCCAGATCATTATTTGAAACGTAATCCAATGAGTACCGTTACTGCTGTCACTACTGACATTCCTGTACATGGTGCGACTGCAAAGGTATTTCGAATCAGCGAGTTTGAAGCCTGGCGTGTCGAACGCACCACACGCAGAAAGGAAGGGCCAGACAGTAAACGCTTTCCTAAGACAGAACTGGTCCCGGGTGGCTACACCACGTCTGCCTGTTCACCAGTCTTTTACCAGGCGAAACAGTTCCCGGAACAATTTCAACGCAACATCTTTTTCTGTGATCCTGCAAATAACGTGGTTTCGTTTGATCGTCTGGAAGCAAATCAATCCATTTATCGTTCCCACCGTGGGAATGAATCGAAGGAATTTATTGCGTCCACAGACAACTGGTTTCGCCCAGTGCATCTTACCCTGGGGCCTGATGGCTGCTTCTACATTCTCGATTTCTACCGCGAGGTGATTGAAACCCCGTTGTCTCTGCCCGAGGATATGAAAAAGAAATTACAACTGGAAAGTCGCAACCGCGGACGAATCTGGAAAGTGTCGCACAAAGATGTCCCACCCGATGCCATCTTGAACTTTGCAAAAACCACACCGCAACAGGTTGTTTCCTGGTTCAGTCATCCGAACATCGCGGTGAGAACGATGGCACAACAATGGGTTGATGATCATACCGATGAGGCAACCACAAAAGCCTTATTGGACAGCATGACTACCGCCAGTGATCTTGGACAAATTCACATTCTGCACAGTCTTGCAAATCGCAAGCAACTTTCCTCCATGCAATTGTTGCTGGCAATGCAATCATCAAACCCACTGTTGCGTCAGGTGGCATTGCGGCTGGCCGAGCCAATCTATCAAGGCTCTCAAGAACTTGTGCAGGCTGCGAAAAAAATGACCAACGATTCGGATGGCATGGTAAAACTACAACTGGCTTTTTCTGTAGGTGAAATGCCCAGTGTCGATGCTGCAGAAGTGCTTGGGGATTTGCTGCTCCAGGAACCAGATCAATGGTTGCGTGCGGCTGCTTTCAGCAGTGTTGCCAACTGTTTTCCAGAGATCACCACGCGATTGCTTAGCGCAAAGCAAGTGCCCACAGCAATGATTGTTGACCTTGGCAGAATGGTTGGGCTTAGCAAAAACGAAAAATTATTGTTGAGTTACCTTCAACAATGCCTGTCGAATGTCAACCCGGCACAACAGCAACTATTCCTGGGTGCGGTGGTGCAGGGATTATCCATCAGTAACTATTCGTTGCAGGCAAAGTTAAGCCAGAATGAACCCGCCTGGGGAAACGTGAAACAACTGATTGCAGAAGTATTATCTTCTTCAATGAAGACAGCCTTGGATCAGAAGTTGACCGAGCAACAACGGACAGGTGCCATTGCCGTTCTACACCTTGCAGATGACAAGTTGTTCCTGGAAGCAATGCCACAATTGCTGCTGCCACAGGAGGCACCGGCAATCCAGGTGGCTGCCATTCAAAGCATGGCACGTTCTCGCCACAGCAAAGTGGGGCAACTGTTGTTGGCACAGTGGCCGTTAATGACACCACAGATCAGGCGGGAAGCCGTTGAATTGCTGTTTTCGAATCAGGCAATGGTAAGAGAATTGCTGCTGGCGATGGAAAAAGGAGCGATTTCTCCCACACATCTGGAGGCGGCACGCAAGGAACAATTATTGCAGCATGGAAATGCTGCTATTCGACTGCAGGCCCAGCGAGTATTCAAGAACAGCGTGGTATCAAATCGCGAGGAAGTCATCAAGCAGTATCTGCCAGTATTGAATCAGGCGGGCAACATGGATAACGGTCGTGCAGTATTCCGCAAGAACTGTGCCACGTGCCACCGCCTGGAGAATGTGGGATATGAAGTGGGGGCTGATTTAAATGCTGCTTTGAAAACCAAACAAAAATCGGCCCTGCTGATCGATATCCTTGATCCCAGCAGAGAAATCGATTCTCGTTTTCTGAATTATCTGGTCGAAACGACAGATGGTAAAAATCTCTCAGGTGTGCTTGCTGTTGAAAGTGCTACCAGCATCACCATTCGTCGTGGCGAAAAAGCAGAGGACACGATTCTGCGTGCCCACATTCAAGCGATGCAGCCTTCGAAGAAATCGTTGATGCCTGAAGATTTTGATAAAGCAATTCCTAAAGATCAGATGGCGGATTTGCTGGAGTATCTTACCAAGGTCCTCAAATAGCTACGAAGGCAATGTGGTGCTGGGATCAACGGGCGTTGAAGTGGTTACAGGCGGTGTTGCTGGTTTTGTTTTTCGAATGTATCTTTTGTAAAATTCTTTGCAGCCAACATACAACCCTGGGGAAATGGAAAGCAGCACCACCAGGATAATTACTTTTTCAATATGTTTCTGGATTTGAAACTCTGGTCCGAAGATCTTTTTGAACTGCACATCCAGAAAGGCGGGCAGTGCGTAACCCAGAAGGAGCATGCTGGCAACCCAGCCAATACCACCGATGATATTGAACATCAGGAAACGGCGGTAGTCCATTTTCCCCACACCAGCTACCACCGGGGCAAAGGTGCGGATGAATGGCATGAACCGAGCCAGGATAATTGTTTTGCCACCGTGCTTCTGATAAAAGTCCTGAGCGGCCTGCAAATGGCTGGGACGGAAGAAAAACGATTTTTCTTTGCGGAAAATTTTGGGGCCTGATTTCGCACCAATCCAGTATCCCACGGTGTCGCCTACGATCGCTGCCAGACTGAGAATGATAATCAGCCAGGGCATCGACCAGCCCGCACCGTAGGCAACAATGCCCACAGTAACCAGCAAGGAGTCACCTGGGAGAAAAAAGCCCACCAGTAAACCGGTTTCTGTGAAGATAATCAAGGCAAGTGCAATAAAGGCAGCCGTGGTAATCTCTTTGTTTGCCAACACCTTCATTAATTCGGGTGTGTTAAAGAGGTTCAGGAAAACCAGTTTGATCTGTTGAAACAATTCGCCCATGAAAACTTCCTAATTTATTGCGTACTTTCCGTGTAGCATTAATGAGGAGTCTATCAAAATTGCCCAATTCTGTCAGGCGGACTTGCAGCCCACACATTATGTGGCTTTTTTGCTGGAAATGGTGCGTTTCCTGGTTGACAGGTAATTTGCACAGATTTATACTGTATTTACCCTCCTAACCACGCAATTTAATGACCGGTAACTACATGATATACGTACGGATATTCCTGATCGCTTTGTTCATCGGTAACCTTTCCACCATCCGTGGGGAAGATGCTGGCATCGCTTTCTTCGAAAAATCCATCCGGCCAGTTCTGATTGAGCAGTGCTATCGCTGTCATTCTGAAGAGGCAAAAGCAAAGAACAAATTGAAGGGTGGACTGTTGCTTGATTCCAAAGCAGGGTTGCTCCGTGGGGGTGATAGTGGGCCTGCAATTGTTCCTGGTAAACCTGAAAAAAGTCTTTTACTGCAGGCGATGCGGTTTGAGAACGACATGGAAATGCCTCCTTCAGGAAAATTGCCCGATCCAGTAATCAAAAATTTTGAGCAGTGGATCAAAATGAATGCCCCAGATCCACGTGAAGGTGCCAACATTACCACTGAAACGATTCAGTGGGATGTCGCCCGCAAGTTCTGGGCGTTTCAGCCACCGGTAGCAGCTCAAGTGCCTGATAACGAATCGAACTTTCCCAGCTATAATGAAGTCGATCAGTTCATTAACGCTCAGTTGTTGAAGCAACAATTGACCCCCGTTGAAAAAGCCACCAAGTATGACCTTTTGCGCCGGGCCAGTTTCGACCTGACCGGATTGCCTCCAGACCAGCACCTGGTGGAGCAATTTGAAAAAGATTCTTCACCAGATGCTTTTCAGAAAGTGGTGGAACAACTGCTGAACTCCCCCCACTATGGCGAACGGTGGGCTAGATACTGGCTGGATGTGGCGCGTTTTGCGGAAGACCAGGCCCATACCTTTGGTGTCAAGCCTTTTACGGAAGCGTATCGCTACCGCGATTGGGTGGTGCAGGCTTTTAATGAAGACATGCCTTACGATGAATTTGCTAAATTGCAGATCGCTGGAGATCTGTATTCCGAATACAAAGACCAGCCATTAAAGCAGTTTGCTGGCCTGGGCTATCTTGGTCTGGGGCATCTTTATTACAAAAACAGTGCTGCCGCTCAGGCGGCTGCGGATGAGTTGGATGACCGAATTGATACGTTAACTCGTGGATTTCTGGGTTTGACCGTTTCCTGTGCTCGTTGCCATGATCACAAGTTTGACCCGATCCCCACGGTGGATTATTATTCTCTTGCGGGCATCTACAACGGTACCAATTTACAGCCAGTTTCGGTAGCACCAGCTCAGTTGGCAAAAGCATATGCAGAAGCTCAAAAAACTTTCAAAGATCACGAGAAGATGTTGAATGACTGGTTGAAAGAAACTGCCAAAAAATACAAAGAGAAATCACTGAATAAAGACCAGGAGAAAAAACTCCTTTCGGCTGAAGAGCAGAAACACCTGCAGAAACTGCGGGATGAATTGGAAGCAAAGAAGAATGGTATCCCACCCAAGCCGCCAGAAGTTCATGCGGTTACTGGTAGCGGCAAAACCATGAAAGTGTATGTCCGTGGTAATCCTGCCAATCAGGGCGCACTGGCACCGAAACGCATGTTGCAGATCCTTCCCGAATCTGCCCCACCAGGGGAACAGTTTGGGCGTAAGGAACTGGCCGAAGCAATTGCCAACCCCAAGAATCCATTAACTGCACGGGTAATCGTCAATCGCGTGTGGCAGTACCACTTTGGCACCGGCATCGTGGCAACACCTTCAAACTTTGGGAAGTTGGGCGATCGACCCACGCACCCGGAACTGCTGGATTGGCTGGCTGTCAACTTCATGAAAAATGGCTGGTCAATCAAATGGTTGCACCGCACGATAATGCAGTCGGCAACATATCAGCGTGCCACAACCACCCACGTGGGGAACAACCAGCGAGATGCCGACAATAAATACCTTTGGCGAATGAATCGTCGCCGCCTCGATATTGAAGCCTGGCGGGATACTGTATTGGCCATTTCAGGCAAACTAGATCGCACGGTAGGTGGCCCTTCGCATGATGTTTCCAACGCAGGTAATTACCGCCGAACGATTTACGCAAAAGTCAGCCGCCACCGGCTCGACCCCACACTGAATCTGTTTGATTATCCCGATCCCAACATCACCAGTGCAGTTCGCCCAGAAACGACCATCCCACAACAGCAGTTATTTGTGCTGAACAGCCCGTTTTTCCTGGAACAGGCAAAAGCATTTGCAGCCCGCTTCCAGGTGGGAATGAAAACTGATGAAGATACGATTCGAAATGCCTACCATCTGGCTTATGGTCGGCAGCCCAAATTAAAAGAATTGGAATTAATCGCCGCGTTCGTAGCACAACCCAGTTCCGCTTCTGATCGCTTAAATCGTTGGGAACAGGTAGCCCAGATGTTACTGGCAACCAACGAACTGATGTATGTTAATTAGGCGATGTGTAATTAGTTGATTGATAATTAAAGTTCATGTGAATATTTGGCATATAAAGGCTTGATCTATGAATATCTTTTCTCGAAGAGAAATGTTAGCCAAAACGGGCACCGGTTTGGGCATGCTGGGTCTTGCTTCCGTGCTGGCAGACGAAGCCCAGGCAGGAACGAATCCGCTGGCAGAAAAAAGAACACATTTCCCCGCACGTGCCAAGCATGTGATCCACCTTTTTATGAACGGTGGCCCGTCGCAGGTGGATACCTTTGATCCCAAGCCGGAACTGGAAAAATACCATGGAAAGAAGCCGCCCGCATCGGATAAAAAGACAGAGCGCCGTACCGGTGGGCTAATGAAGTCTCCCTACCAGTTCAAAAAGTCTGGGAAATCCGGCCTCCCAATCAGCGATATCTATCCGAATCTGGCGAAATACTGTGCAGACGATCTGTGCGTCATTCGCTCGATGCACACCGATGTGCCCAACCACGAACCATCGCTGCTAATGATGACTTCCGGCAATACACAACCCCTGCGCCCCAGCATGGGATCGTGGCTGCTCTACGGCTTGGGAAGCGAAAACCAGAATCTGCCCGGTTTTGTAGTGCTATGCCCGGGAAGTCCTGTCGTTGGTCCCGCACTGTGGGGCAATCGCTTTTTACCTGGGATTTACCAGGGCTGCCATATCAACAACAGCCGACTGGATCCGAAGAACATTATCCGCCATATCCAGAACGGCCAGTTAGGAGAGCAGACGCAACGGGATCAGTTGGATCTTTTGCAGCAACTCAATCAGATGCACCTGGAATCAAACGATCGAGACCCGAAACTGGAAGCACGTATTCAATCTTTGGAAATCGCTTTTCGAATGCAGACATCAGCTGTGGAGGCGTTTGACATCAATAAGGAACCAGCAAACGTGCGTGATCTTTATGGCAAAGGTCAGTTTGCTGATGCCTGCATGGTGGCTTCCCGCCTTGTAGAGCGTGGTGTGCGAATGGTGCAGATCTACCACGGTGGCGGACAACCATGGGATTCCCACGGTGATCTGGAAAAGAGCCACCGAAATCTGGCATCACAATCCGACATGGCCATCGCGGGTCTGATTCGTGACCTGAAACGGAAAGGAATGCTGGAAGACACATTAATCTTGTGGGGCGGGGAATTCGGCAGAACACCCACCACAGAAGGGAAAGATGGCCGCGACCACAATAACCACGGATTTTCTGTTTGGCTGGCTGGCGGTGGCGTGCGAGGTGGCATGGCTTACGGTGCCACCGACGAATTTGGCTTTGCCGCTGTGGAAAACAAGGTTCACGTGCACGATCTGCATGCCACCATTCTGCACTTGATGGGCCTGGACCACACGAAATTAACCTACCGATATAGCGGCCGTGATTTCCGACTGACTGATGTTCACGGTGAAGTAGTGAAAGCCATCATCGCATAAACATTCCTATATCGGTTCCATTCAAACTCTGTTTCTTCAGCGAATTTTGTTACCAACATTGCAACTTGTGTACCAATCGATTATCCTTGGATGATTGTTTTGGAGAACACCATGTGGCGTATCGGTTTTATTATTTGTTTCTTTGGTAACATTGTCTGGTCGGCAGATCACCCTACCAAATTAATTTCGGATCCCACACAACTGAAAGACCCACGCTTGGGAAAACCGATCGATTACAACGGTTACTTCCCGTTTCGCGTGCCGAAAAATCTGGACGCATGGGAAAAAAGAAAAGCTGATTTGAAGTTGCAAATGCAGGTGGCCCTTGGCTTGTGGCCGATGCCTGCCAAAACCTCTCTGAATCTGGTGATCCGCGGCAAAATCGAACGTCGTGGTTATACCATTGAACATGTTCATTTTGAAAGTTTGCCAGGCCATTTCGTCACCGGCAATCTTTATCGCCCCACAGGTGAAATGAAAGGGAAGTATCCTGCAATTCTATCACCCCATGGCCACTGGTCGCCTGAAGGCCCAGGTGGGGGAAGATTGCAGCAGATCAGCAAGGAAAAAGCAGAACAGGAACTGAAAATCAAAGCGGAAGACCGACTGGACGGGGCACAATATCCATTGCAGGCCCGCTGTGCCAATCTGGCAATGATGGGATTTGTCGTTTTCCACTACGATATGGTGGGTTATGCCGACAGCCAGGCAATTAAGCACCGCACCAGCTTTACGGATGTGGATGCGGAATTGCGACTGCAGAATTTTATGGGTTTGCAAACCTGGAACAGCATCCGGGCACTTGATTTTCTCACTGGCTTAGCCGATGTTGATCCTCAACGCATCGGAGTGACCGGTGCTTCCGGTGGTGGTACGCAAACATTCATTCTCTGTGCACTGGACGACCGCCCTGCAGTGGCATTTCCGGCAGTGATGGTTTCCACAGGCATGCAAGGGGGATGTGTTTGCGAAAATGCCTCGTATCTGCGAATTGGGACCAGTAATGTCGAGATGGCCGCGATGTTCGCACCGAAACCACTGGCCATGTCTGCTGCCAATGATTGGACCAAAGAAATGGAAACGAAAGGTTTTCCAGAGTTACAGCAACTTTATGAAATGTATGGCAAAAAAGAGCATGTTCAGTTGCAGGCGTGGCTGCAGTTTGGGCATAACTATAACCAGCATGCCCGCGAAAGCATGTATTCCTGGTTCAACAAGCACCTGTTAAAAAAAGATCACTTGGTTAAAGAGCAGCCATTTGTGCCAGTATCTCCGGCAGAACTACAAGTTTTTACTGCGAAAACACCCCGACCAAAGACAGAAGTGGATGCCACTGGTGTGCGGAAAGTACTTACAGCCTGGAATGATCAGGTGGTGGGAACGATCCCATTGGAAGAAAGCAAGAAATTTGAAAGTTATCAACATGTGTTACAAAATGGCTGGAAAGTGTTACTAGGTGGAGAATTACCACCTAGTGGTACGCTGGATATCAAAATCCCACCCAAATCGGTGAATTTAGCTGATGAGACAATGATGCATGTGGCCGGCCTGGGTCGCAAGGGCAGCAATGAGCTCACGTTGTCTGCGGGTGTGTTTTCCAAAGCGTTTCGTGGCGAGAAAGTTTGTATTATTCTGCACCCAGACGGCAAAAAGGCTCTTTTTGATGAAGACAAACTCCAACCGATATATCAAAAAATGGTTGCGGCAGGTTATGCCGTATTGTCTCCTGATGTAATTCAGACTGGGGAATTAGTTTCTTCAAAGCCGTTCCCAATCAACAAACAATTTGCCGGTTACACCTATGGCTACAACCAGCCTTTACTTGCACAGCGGGTTCAGGATGTGTTGAACATGCTGGTATTTTCGCGGGACATCCTGAAAGCGAAAGAGATTACCCTGGTGGGGTTCGGAGAAGCAGGATTGTGGGCGTTGGGAGCCCGAGCGCTGGCACCAGATTTGATTTCAGAAACGATTGTCGATCTGAGCGATTTTCACTTCGCAAAAATTAATGATTTTACCCACCCAGCGATGCTGCCGGGGGCAGTGAAGTATGGGGATGTATCGGGCATGATTCTTGCTGGGAAATTTGGCAAGCTGACTATCCATCGTGATCCAGCGAAACAATCACTTACTTCAGTTGCAAATGCATTTGAACGATTTCAAAAAAAGGAAAACCTGATTCTGGCCGATTTCCCCATTAAGGAAAAAGAACTTGCAGATCGGCTACTTCGCTAAGTGGTTTTCTTTGCTAAGATGCAAGGAACAGTATGGATGGAGTGTCGATGGCTCGGTTGCTGGCAATAGGAGATATTCATGGTTGTTTGCCTGCCCTCAAAAAGCTGTTAGCAGCAGTAAAACTGACGACGGAAGATCAACTCGTTACATTAGGCGATTATGTGCACCGTGGGCCGGATACACCGGGTGTGCTGGATTTGCTTATTGATCTGCATCGGGAAAATCGTGTGATTTCACTAATGGGGAACCACGACGAGCTGTATCTGGAAGCCCACGATGATGGCCGGAAATTGTCAAAGAAGCACCGCCAGTTTTTTCAGGCAACCTGCCACAATTATTTCGAAACAAACAGCCACATATTTGTGCACGCCAACGTGGTGCCTACCATACCGATGGCAGAACAATCCACTTACACGCTGCGGTGGGAAAAACTTTACGGTCCACTGGGCTGCAAACCACATTTTTCTGGTAAAACCATCGTTTGTGGGCATACCGCACAGAAATCTGGCCTTGTCCTGAACGTGGGCTACTTATTGTGCATCGACACTTTCTGTTATGGTGGGCAATGGCTGACCTGTGCCGATCTGACTACCCAGATCATCTACCAGGCGAACCTGCACGGTGATGTGCGTCGCAGCCCGATGCCACTGATCAGCGCTAACCCATATCAATCATAGACTTGTACGCATTTATTAGGAATTTTCATTTTTGTAATCTCTTCAATCGACAATCCCCAGTTTTAGCTTCAATTTCCAAACGGTTGGTTGTGTTAGAGTTTTTCCCACCAGTTTTTATGGGTAAAAACGAACCTGTTCCGGGAGTTGACTATCCTTAAAAAAAAAGTAGAACGAATTATTCTGGAGAGGTGGCAGAGCGGTCGATTGTGCAGCACTGGAAATGCTGTGTGCGGGAAACCGTACCGAGGGTTCGAATCCCTCCCTCTCCGTAAAATCATAATGCAAGGTTCAGTTTCTTCTAGCGATGTTTCGCAAACCTCTATTTTTATAGGCATTTCAGAATTTTCTCTCCTTACCTCACCATACTCTTCTGTATCCTGCTGCGTCGTTTTTTGCGCATAGTGTTCTCTTGTATCGGTACTACTCTGGGTAGCTGACTCCAGATGATCATTGGTTATTTGGGCATAATGCTTTAAGGCTACTTTGGCATCATGGCCCATCCATTCAGATACAACATGTAGTGGATATTTATCTAGTAGTTCAGTTTCTCTACTGGAACGCAAGTTATGAAACATTCTGGGCCATGGTTCCAGCCCTGCTCGTTTAATCAGTTTGCCAAAACTAGTTCGAAGGTTACAACTCCTCCAGCCATTCGGTCCCTGGGCACTATTGAGATACCCAGCCCCCACTACATGGGTCTGGCCTGGTTCTGCTAATTCATGGGCCTCTTGCAAATAATGGTGTAATTCAGGATACATCGGGATCACCCTACTTCCTTTACCATCGTAGCGTTCCGTTTTGGGTGAGATAACCGTGATCCTTTTTGCCTCCCAATCGATGTGTCTCCATTCCAGCGATAGCACTTCCGAGGGGCACCTAAGGCCACCAAATCGACACAGGGCAATAATTGTTCTCCAGGTAGGATTTGCATGGTCCAACAGCTTTTGAGTGGTTTCTCGATCAATAAACCGCTGCCTCGCACTCACATTGGCGTGGGGGATCTTGATCTCTGCGAACGGGTTCTCATCGATGAACTTATGCTTCCGGGCAGTGTGAAAGAACGTCCTGGCGAACGCTAGCCGTTTTGCAAGGGTGGCTGCGGCAAGTCCCTGGGTATTCAGCCATGCTTTGAACTGGTCACATTGCCCTACAGTCACCTTGCGCAACTGTTTATCTGCACCAAAGTACTCAATCAAGTTCCTGCAAGGTTGTTGCCATACCTCCAAGGTTGCTGGTTTTACATCAGGTCGCGATAGGATGAATTCTTTTAGGAAATCTCCCAATTGCATCGTTCGAACTTCTTTGGTTCTACCAAGCCCACTCCAGCCAGCTTGGCATGCCATTTCTGGTCGATCCTGGCTAACCAGTTGGCGGTATCCATTGCCATCGGCTGTCCACTGGCACCTGAAGAAAGAATCTCTTCGACGTGCCTTTGAATGCCCTGAGCATCTTTGATGGTTACCTTGCCCAGGTAGATCGTCTTTCGGGTCCCATCTCCTGTGAAGAACTGAATTCTTCTTCTACCTTCTCTATCCGTTGTAATACTCGCCATCTTATCCTCATTAATTTTTCATTTATTAAACAGTCCCATGTTACCAACTTTTACCTGGAAGGGACCTTATGGAGTTCCATGACAGTTCTGATTCAAAAATATTTTTTCCCTATCTACTACTCAGTTATGACACATGACAAAATGACAAAACTACCCTTTTGCCGAACCATGCGACACTTTGCAACATTCTTGGGGAGTTGTGTCATAAACCACTGGCATTGTGTCATAATTCACGTGCATTTCATCTTGCTCAGACGATCGTCTGAATACCGTTCTTTCGGTGTTCATTTGAGCACCATGACTCTTCTGGATTCCCTTCCAAAATCTCTGTTAACCGATTCGCTATGACAGAATGACAAAAAGACAGAATGGCAATTTTCATTTGCCAATGGTATCTTTCATCTGCTGCATCTGTTCTTCGTGATCCATCCAAATCTCCGGATTCGTCGGCGGCGGATCATGGGACTGTTCAGGTGATGAAACTGGCTCCTGGGTAGCAATCGGTGGATTCAACACGAAATGGCGTGCAGGTTTCCGTCCCACTCCCGTACCGACGGATTCTTCCCAGTATCCTTTGTCCGCTTCCACCATGCTGTTCAGCAATTGCTCCGCTTCCTGTGCGGTTTTCATGTTCTTCTTGCGTTGAACATCCCGAATACTGACTCGGCCACCTTGTTTGCGAATCCAGTGGGATAACTGGTCAAGTTGTGAAACAACCTTCACCTCATCCGGATGATCCAGGAGATAATAAACCCTCAACGTTTCATTGCGGAACCATTCGGCCAGTTCAATCGCATACTGCATGCTGGTAGCATCAACCATGTCTGGATTCACATTTTCACCCGCTGCGTACCGTACCATATGCAGAATCAGAGCAAGCCGTGCAGGTAATGACTTGTGCTTTGCATTGGCAGCAGCCAGGTCACCTTCCAATTCCAGATGCTCTTCTCCCAAACGATTAAATTGCTGCTGAAATAATGAAAATGCCTTTGGTTCCAGCATGAGAAACTTGGGATCTAGTTGGCCTTGTTCGCCCCGCAGCATCTCCAAACTGAATAATTTCTCAAACAGTGAAGACATGGCTTTGTCCAGTTGAGGGTTAAACGAATAATCCTGCAACAACTGTGCCCGTCTTTCAGGCCAGGCAAATTGGAATCGTGCCGCCAAGCCGGAATCCCGATTCTCTCTGGTCAGGATGGCTCGAAGGATTCCTGGCTGGATACCTCCGGTGACATTGACCGTAGCTCTGGGAATATAGACCCATTCTTTGCCCGTTTTTCGATAATAATCAATCTCATCGCCATCGTACATGGAAAGATATGATTTCATATCAGATGATTTCCCATTGCCTCGATAACGGGTGTGGGAGCTGAACCAGCTGGCCAACTCATCAACTACAACGATGGTGCCCCGAGGGTTGTCTTGCAAAATGGAAGTCATCCTTCCAGCGTGGTATCGGTGATCAGATACCGAACAGCGGGCAGGACTGAGGGGCCCATTTGACGTTTCTGTTTGGGCTTTTGTGGTGGATCCTCATTCCAAACTGGTGCTGAAGGCGCATCTCCGATTTGACCTTCCTTATCCCATTTCTTGTACTGGCTTTCCCACTGTTTGAGTGCTTGCTGGTGTTCCCGTTCACGCTTTGCATACGCATCCTTTTTGCGGCGATATTCTTCCATTTCCTCTTGATCATTCTCTCTCTGGTAATGTTGTTGCTCTGTTTGGGCTTTCAATTGTTGCTCGTATTGCTGGTAAGCCTGCTTGTTCTTTTGACGAGTAAACTTCATCACTGCTCGAAATGCCGGACTTTTTCCATCACCAGATTCTCCCACGATCATTGACCAGATAATCGGCGGTGCTTTGAAGGTTTCATTAATTTGCAACCAACGAGAATTACCGATCGCACTGCCAAAAGCAGAAATCAATGGCACTGCGATGTATGATGGATCACAGCCGATTTGCTGAGCAGTGTCACCGATGTAATCCCGGACAGCGCAGGAAAGCAGTGCACTGGAAACGGTTTGGCTGGCAGCAGACCAGATCTGGCTTCTGATTCTTCAGGAGTGATTCCAACAAATGGTTCCGATTCTTCCGCAATTTGCTTTAGTTGGGTAGCCAGTTCATCGTTGGAGACATGGGAATGGGCTTTGACCCAATCGACCAGATCCCCTTTGGGTGGGAGATTCGGCAATAGAACAATCTTAATCTGGTTAGCAGGATCGATTTTGTGCAGGATCGTTGCCACTGATTCTGCATATTTCAGACCAGGATCATCATTGTCCCTGCAAATCCAGACCGTCTTTCCTGCCAGTGGTCGCCAATCGGTGTAATGGGCCGCTTGGGAACCACTGGCACTGGTAGTAGCGACAAATCCCAGTTGAATGGCAGCATCTGCAGCCTTCTCTCCCTCGGTGACGACCACCAAATCCTGAGCAGCTAATTGAGGTAATCGGTAGAGCGGTCGCGGCGTGGGCATCACTTCCATTCGCCATTGGGAATCATCGCCACGTGAAAAGGGGCGGATCTCCTTTTCCCGTTCTGGTTCCAACGGGCCACCACTCCCACCAGCGCACCGTGGGTATCGTGATAATTCCAGACTTGATCTGGTTCTCGTCCGAATGAGGAATTCCCACATGAAGAAATCGCTTCTTCGACAGTTGGGAAGTCCGGCTTTTTGGGAATTATCCTCGGAGGCACTTTTTCTGCTGGAAACAGGTCTTCCATGGTCAATTTCGCAGCATGAACGATCTCCTCAGCGGAGCATCCCCGTGATTTGCAGCAAAGCAGGATTTTGCCATCTGCTGCCAAATCAATCTTCAGACTGGGACGATTGTCGTCGTGGGCTGGGCAGAGGGCCTTCCAACCGTTTCCCTGCGGAGTGACCATTTTGAATGCAGCCAGCACCCGTTCAAGGTGGAGGTTCATTCCTGACCTCCCTGATCGCCAGAGGTTTCCTGCTGCATTTCCGCAGCCAGAAATGCTTCCAGGTCACACCGGCGAAACATCACCGGACTGTTTTTGGCTGTTCCCAGCTTGATCCGTTTGACCCGCCCTTGTCGCACCAACTCCCAGAGCGTTCTGGTGGAGATGCTTAATAACCGAGCCGCTTCTCGAGGCCGTAATGCCAGTGGGGCATCATTCTGTTCTGGTGGTGAAATCCACATCGTTGTTTTCCTGTATGGCAGCATCGCCATGAAGGAATAGATGGGGACAGAAAATACAATCGACTTTTTGGTTTATTTCTTGATCTCGAATTGTTCCTAGGGAAAATCTCAGAAGCCGTACAAACAAGTCAAAACTGCTCGTTACTTTGCGGAAAAAAAATTGAAAATTCTCTGGTCAAAAAATGATTTTTGTTTTCGGTGACATTTTGTGTTCTTCTAACGACACTTGGATTTCATAGATTTTCGCCACCTGCGAACATCCCTGATCGCTTTTCTCAACTTCTCAAGATCCAAATTTTGCTCTGCCAATAATTCGGGATGTGCTTGGCAGAATTCCTCCATTGATTTGCCATTTTGCTTCCATCGCTCCCAGTGATCGACAACTTTGAACAGCTTCAGTTCTTCTGCAGTCAGTACCTTGCGAGGGCGTCCTCTTTGCGCCTGAATGATTGGGGGCGCTGAGCGTTCTAGCTCGTTCCGTTTTTCATCCCGCTGAGCCTGACGTAGAACGGAGGAACATTCCCGAATTAATTCCACCAGCACTGTAATCTCCTTCTCATCCTTGAATCGAAGATCACAAGGATCTCTCGGTAGCTTGATTTCCAGCTCTTTGGGAAGCAAGCCTGTCATGATTGCACAGAAAAGCACGTCACAGATTATTGTTTGGACCTCTTCCAGGCTGCGAGTCAAGATGGATAACGCGTTGTTGAAAATTAAGCAGGACAAACTGTCAGAGTAGTGCTGATAGATGACCATGCTTGCAACCTCATCTCTTCCAATAATGGTGGCGACCTTATGCAAGTACGTCCAAAGTGGCGTCTTTTCCAGTGGGTACAGACGGTCAATGATCATCTGCAGATCTGGTTTTGACCGAATAGGCCTGAATTTGTGACTTGAACTCATTACCCATGGGATGGATTTTGCGAGTTGATGTGAATTTGCAATCAGCTTGTCAATCACATTCGTAGGCGTTTTGTGTTTGTCGCGAAAGATGGTTTTGTACCAGTACTCGGGAGATTCGTAATTCACAATTGTCGATGGAATCAGTCGCATATTTCGTTCTTCCTCGGCCTTTGATTTTGTGAACCAAAGCACACAATAACCATGTGTGCATAGTTCAATTTAATTCAGTTGTAAACTGGACTAAAAGCTAGTTACACGAATAGTATACAGGGGTTTCGCAAAATTCAGCGAAGTTGAGAAGCGGCACTTGTAAGTCCTTTATTGATAAGCACTTAAGAGTGATATGTTGTTTCTATTTTGACCAACCAGCATTGTAAGTCTGGAAATCTGAATGATGAAGGAATCGCCAATTCGAATGAAATTAATGAACGTGCTGAAACACATCATCAAGCTCTGTGGCCATAACAAACTTTGCAGGTTGATCGAACCCGCTGCCGATTTCCTCGAAGTGGGCTTTGCCACAATCAATCTTTCCTTGCTCGCGGTCACGGAGATCAAAATCAAAAAGCGATGATTTTGTCTCGACAACGAAGTAGAGTCGTTCTTTCCCTTCTTCCTCAATCAGTACTGCCCAGTCCGGTTCGTAGAAACCCAACGGTGTAGGTACTCGGAACCAGTTCGGTAATTTTGCATAAACTTTTACAGCTACATTATTTTCCAAATCTTCCGCGAATGATTTCTCCACACCCGATTGATAAACCACACACTCATGCGTACCTTTGGATGTTTCAATCATATTCTTCAGGTATCCTGTCAATTCCTCTGTTTCGAACAGTTCCTGGGTAAAGTAATGCTCATCACCCAATTTTCGGTAACGGATGCCATCGACCAAAGCGAGGCGTTTTGCATAATTGATATGGAGCACAGCCTGTTCGATGAATTGTTGCGGATTCGCTCGAAAATCTTTGAGCCGCCCACTTTTGGTCAGGATGCGTGCGATACTTTTCCGTGTTAGTTGAGTCTTGTCCTGCAAGTCAGTTAAGATGTCTGGAAGATCAATATCGTCCTCATCCAGTGTTGTTGGTGAAAGTACTTCCGTTGCTTTGGCAGCAACTCCCCCCTTATTGATGTCGAGTTCTGCTTTGCGGAAATGAAGGCGGCTCTTCGAAATGGGTGGGCCATTCGCGATAGCTTTCGCCGCATCGGTGATTAATTTCTCTGCATCGAAATGCACGCGATAGGTTGTTTTGTGTTTAATGCGATCCCACAGTGCCTTGAAAGCTTCACTCTCCAATACTGCTTGACGGGTGCGTATCGTCTTACGTTCATCGGCGTTCTTGATATCGAGTTTCCCTGCCAGTTTTCGAAGGATATCGTTGATCGTGTGGGAGTAAGGGGCGAATTCTTCCGGCAATTCTACCATACCAGCTTTCAAATCGGTGCGTAGTCGATCCTGAACTTTTCCCTTTTTATCCAGATACCCCATTTTCTGCAAATAGCCCCAAATTTCTTTAGACTTGTCGTAACCGAGCATCTGGTGGCTCCCCTTGCCATCGGGCACAGCAATCGTGGCAAATTGGTGCTCCTCCACTATCCCAAACTTGATGCCCGTATCTGTCTCAATTTCTTTCTGCAACTGCTCTGCGAATTCCTCATAGCTCTCTGTGGCAATTACTGTCAGGGTATTGGTTTCGAAGCCCCGGATCCGGTCTCCAGAGCTATTGACACACAATCGAAGGCCTCGACCAATGGTTTGTCGGCGTTCACGTTCTGTGCCAATGTCGCGAAGGGCACAAATCTGAAAAACATTGGGATTGTCCCACCCCTCACGTAGTGCAGAGTGCGAGAAGATAAACTTCAGCTTTGTGTCGAAGCTCAGCAGTTTCTCTTTCTCCCGCATGATAAGGTTATAGGCCCTCTCAGCGTTCTCGCGGTTCCCGGAGTTGTTTTCCGCCGTGTCCTGCCATGTCCCCTTCTTGTCGATCGAGAAGTACCCATCGTGAACCTCCGTGGCTGTACTCGTCGCATCAATTCCTTCAAAGAGAATCCGATAATTCGGATGCTTCACCAGCTTTGCATACTCTTCTTCAAAGATGTGGGCGTATTCGCCTTTCTGCGGATTACCGTCGACGTCGTAGATACGGTACTTGCCAACTTCATCGATAAAGAACAGACTCAGTACCTTGATACCCTGCGGACGAAGCCGGAGTTCCTTATCAAGATGCTCCTTGATGGTTCTGCGAATCATCTGTCTTTTCAACGCTGTTTGATCAACATCACCTGTGGTTTCACCAATCTTCAAGAAATGGTGGTCACCGGGTGCATGAATTTCTACGTATTCCTGACCCTTCTTCGCGTTGATTTCCCCAATACGGAAGTTACTGTAAATCGCCCTGTTGGTCAGTTGCTCCAGATCTTCCCCGCCAGAAACCTTTTTTTCCTTTCGGGAAACAGTTTTTGCCTGCTGGATGTCGAGTTCCAGTGTCGCGACAGGTGGCTTGCCCTTCATCGGCTTGATACCTTTTACTCGTACAAAGGGTTTGTTGTGCCCACCTTCGACTTCCAGTGAAGCTACCTCAATTTGCTTGACCAGTTTCTGCTGGTAAGCATCAACGGCATCCAGGCGATACACCATAGCATGTTTATCAATATGTGTAGCGGAATACCGTACTGTGCAAAGAGGATTCATGCCGTCAAGTGCTTCTCTGCCCCGACCTTCCAGGCCGCCATCGACACTTTGCGGTTCATCCACAATAATGATGGGGCGGGTCGCGCGAATCAGGTCGATCGGCTTTTCATCGCTGATCGCTTCGTGGGACTTGTAAAGGTTATTCACATCTTTCTTGTTGATTGCTCCCACAGTTACGACCATCACCTGCAATTGCGAACTTGTGGCGAAGTTCCGCACCTGACCTAACTTTGATGAATCATAAATAAAATAATTATTTCCTTTCGAAAATGGGACATTGCCATACAAACTGCGAAGGTGATCTTCGGTAATTTCCAATGTCTTGAACACTCCCTCCTTAATGGCCACGCTGGGCACAACAATCACGAACTTGGTAAAGCCGTAATCACGGTTCAGCTGGAAGATCGTACGCAAATAGACATAAGTTTTTCCAGTACCGGTCTCCATCTCCACGGTGAAATTGAATTTGCCCGATTCCAGCTCATCCGTGGGCTTCAAGCCGTGTCTCAGTTGTACCTCACGCAGGTTGGCCAATAGTTCCGTATCCAGCAGTTGTAGTCGATTGCCAATCCCCAGGTCGCTATTTTCTTCAAACAAAGAGTTTGGATCTCTCGGCAGCGTGACTGTAAACTCTGTCCGACAGATTTCCTGCCCGCGAAACAGGTCACAAACTGCTTCAATCGCATCAAGCTGATAACCCAGATTGGATTCAAAATGGAGCTTCATGGCGATTTTTTCCTTTTCTTCGACTTCATCTTGGGTTGTTTTGGTATCATCTTTGCAGTATCTTCTAAATTCTGCCGCAACATCTGTTCGATTCCGCTTCCAGCAGCCGCACGTCGACGGGCCGCGAACTCTTCATATTCCGCTTCGGCCTTCAGCACAGCATCCGTATGGCTCACCGTTCCTTTACCTTCTAACACTGCACGGTCGTTGAATTGCAGGAACTCTTCCAACTTTGTTTCCCAATCCTTTAGAAATACCTGTTTTCGTCGACGGGCCTGATCTTCCGCATAGTCGAGCCACATGACAACGATTCGGTTTAATTCATCAATCTCTTCGACCAGAAGATAATTTTTGGCCGTAGCAACATCTCCTTTTCGAACCACAGATCCTTTCCAGGTTGTAAGACCCATGTTCGATTTCTGGGCATCAGCCCGTTCGGCAATCAGCTCGGCAGCTGTTTTTCCGGTCGCTGCATAGTGCAATTTGTTCTGGATTTTTTGAAAGAAAATGGTCGTCTCTGGGTGATTCGGTAGATAATCCCCGGCCAAAGCAAAAATCTCCCGCACTCGCAGATACATTCGCTTTTCACTGGAGCGTATATCCCGGATACGTTCCAGTAATTCGTCAAAGTAGTCAGGCACACCAGACCCGGCGGCAGGTGGGTTCTTCAGCCGCTCATCATCCATCGTGAAGCCTTTGACCAGGTACTCCTTTAGGCGTGTCGTCGCCCACTGGCGAAACTGTGTGCCTCGCTCCGATCTCACTCGGAAACCGACAGCAAGAATTGCATCCAGATTGTAGTGTTCGATCTCCCGCGAAACCTCCCGGGTTCCTTCAATTCGAACTATCCGGAATTTCCGGATAGTTGCCCCCGGGTTGAGTTCACCTTCCTTAAAGATGTTTTGTAGGTGTTCGTTTGCAGTTCTCACATCGATTTGAAACAATTCAGCAATCAGTGCCTGGCTCAGCCAGATCGTTTCATCCTGAAAACGGCATTCGACCCGCGTGCGGCCGTCTTCGGACACATACAGCAGAAATTCGCCTGCGGGTACGGTGTCTTCTTTCATTGCTGTTTCCTCACAGGCTTCGGACGTTCTTCAGCCCATGCTGGCTGAGAATGGCGGTCAGGTTGGTTTTGGCAATGTCGTCTTCAAAAGCACTGTCGCGGAAGACAGCCTGCGATTCACCAATAGGTGCCAGAGTTTGGTGCCAATCAGCGATGCCAAGTGCGAGTGCTTCAACCGTTTCAGTTGCAATCGTTTCTTCCAGGCATGCAAAGAGTACCCCTCCGCCGATACTGTACACTTTCTTCTTCGCTATCATTTTCGACTCAATCGGGACACAAAGGTCCAAGCCAAGTTTCAACAGTAGTTCAGTAAGAATATCGTCTGATGTACGGCCTTCTTTAAGATGCTCCACAGAATCAAACATCGTTGCGTCGAGGTCGTCCGGGTTGGGGTCCCAGGTTCGGATATTGGATGAATCCAGTTTGAAGACTCGGAAGCCGGTATCTCCAGCAAACATCGGGTGTTCATCCTTGACCTTCTTGCCTGCTCGCCGGAGTCGTTCCTTCGTCAGTTCCGCGATGGTGCGTGGCTTACCGAGGTTATCGCAAAAGTTCGCTGCTGTCTTCTGGTCCTTGTTCTCCGGATCGAGCGGTTCGGGAAGTTGCACGAGGATGAACCGCCTGTTTCCACCATCGGCCGCATTCTGTGCCATTACAGCATGGCCAGTGGTGCCACTGCCAGCAAAGAAATCGAGGATTAGGTCATTTTTTTTAGATTCGTGTGTTGTGCCCCCTATTTGGACGAGATGCTGTAAAAGAGTTGTTGGCTTTGGGTAATTGAAAACAGAATCCTCAAATAAATGTCGCAGCTCTGATGTTGCAGACTGAGTATGTCCTACATCTTTGTATAACAGAACACTCCGTGGAACAACGTCGCTAGCTTCACTCAAATAATTCTTGATTCTTGGAGATGATGATTCTCCGTTCAGTCCCCAATAGAGTTCTCCATTGTTGTTCAACTCTTCCATTCTGCTTCTTGAAAGAGCCCAAACAGCTTCTTTTCGAGGCCAAACTTCTTGCTTAGTCTTTGGATTGATTATTGGATAGTACAAATTGGGCCGTTCTTCCGAGCTTTTATTACATGTTGCAGCTGTAGAATTCCACAAACCTTTTGGATCTTCATCTGGATTAGAATAATATTTGTTATGATCTTCAGTTCTTGCCAAACGCGATAATGCTAGAGGGGTAAGTTGCCTTGCTGCTGTAAGTATATAATCATGATCATTGCTAAAATATCTTGAGTCGTTGGATGGGCTGACTTTTTTTTGCCACACAAGGCAATGAATAAAGTTTTCTTCGCCGAATACTTCATGGAGTAACCAATTTAAATTCAGCAATTCTGTATCATCACAACTGACAAATATAACTCCATCTTCTCGCAGAAGGTTCCTTGCCAACATCAGGCGGGGGTACATCATGTTGAGCCAGTGAGTATGAAACCGACCGCTGGTTTCGGTGTTGCTTGCGATCTTGGTTCCGCCTTCGATCTGGCCCGTCAGTTCGAGGTAATTCTTGATGTTATCGTGAAAGTTGTCCGGGTAGACGAAGTCTTTACCAGTATTGTATGGCGGATCAATGTATATCAGCTTCACCTTGCCACTGTAACTCTTTTGCAGGAGTTTCAGCACTTCGAGATTATCCCCCTCAATGACGAGGTTCTGGGTGGTCTCTTCATCGACACCTTCCCCAAGAGCAGGTCGCAGCGTGCCTGTGCTGGGAGTAAGAGCCAATTGCCGAGCCCGTCGTTTACCATGCCAGTTCAGGCCGTACTTTTCCTCCCGTTCATCAACCGATCTACCCAGCAATTGTTTCAGTACGTCGAAGTCGATTTTCCCTTCGGTGAATGCCTCAGGAAACAGGCCACGCAGTTGTGCGATATTCTCGGCAACAATGTCCGCCGATTGGCTTTCTGGATCGCCTGCTGCAATCGGTTTCATTCGCTATCTCCCTTCCCAAGTTGTGCCAGAAACTGTAATCGTTCATCTTGCAATCGCCGTAATTCCAGATTCATCTCCACACGGCGATTCAGTTGCGTTGTTTTTTCTGCGTTCGCCCGGAGTGCGGCAATCTCTACATCGAGCCTGGCAATCTCGCGGACGGAAATCTGCCATCTTTCTGTTACTCCCCGCGATGAGGCAAGAGCAAATGAACCCGTATATCGAGCAGCATCCAGAGCAGTAATGCGATCGAACCAACCCTGATATAGAGAGAAGAGATTTTCCTTCGGCAACCCAGCCAGCGAAAGGTGCTTAAGGAAAGCAGTATCTACCTCATCTGATGTCACCGAAACACCAACGATACCGCCATCAAGAACTATCTTCGATGAGTCATTTTCTGCTTTTCGAAGATGGGCCATAGAAAATGTCATCCCATTGCTAATTGTACTTACAAGCGCCAGCGGATAAGGAATCGCTCGATGAACAAGCTCCCGTAACCGCACTGCCTTTGCTCCAGACCGCAAGGAGAGAGATAATACAGCAATTTCAAGGTATTCACGAGTAGCATCTCGAAAAGATGGTACACCGATCGATTCGGGTTTCAGAGCTGCCACCCAGATAAGCTCTTCAATGCCATCGTTGATGATCCGTTTATCGGCAGCGGTTGGGGCACCATTCTCCAGCAATAATTTTTTGGCAACTCGTTGATCGACCCGCGTATGTGCGGGAAGTGCCATTGCTTCAATGAGCGAATCGGCTGTCACGATCCAACCTCTGCAAGCACTGGAAGAAACATTACCACTTCGAAATCATGCATTCCCGCAAACTGCCCTTTGTGTGGGTGTGTACCACCTGGAGAAAACAAACTGGCTGTCGATCGCTCTTCCTTCTTTCCGGTAATCGAGGCTACCGCAACAGCCAGTAATTTCTGATAGTGCTCCATTTTCTCACCATTGCGAGTAATTTTATCGAATTCTCCACAGGCAATGGGATCCGGGGTTGATCGTTCAGAACAGAGACGCTTGAGGTAGTCTAGGATCTGTTTTCCCTGTGTAAATGAGTGAACTACACTGCCGTCATCACCCACATGAACAAGGTAGTGAGGTGCCAATGGATAACCTGGTTCCGCAGGTTTGTCTGCAAACTCCCCCATCGCTCGGAGACAGAAGATCGCACCTGGTGGAATTGGGGTTTCGCCATTCAGACTCGATGTGACGGAAAAGGTACCGAAAGGCAACTTCGCAAGGTTTTGTCGCTCTTCCTTCGAAAGACGGGCCAGATCAATGCGAAAGTCGTTCAGGGTGAGATCGGCAATCGATACACCACTGGACAAGTCTTCCATATCGATAACAGCATCCTGCAACTTCAACAACTGCTTTCGTCGGTACTCCAGGTCGTTCATCTGGTTGCCAGACTGCTGCTCAATTACGTTCTCTTCTCCTGTTGCCGAGATGTCGAGTAGCACCATGCGACCACTGACCCGTTGTTCGAGGCCGATGTACTCTTCCAGCTCCATATTCGGCCAGAAATTCACTAGTTGTATCACTGAGTTGGGTGAACCGATACGATCGATCCGTCCAAACCGCTGAATGATCCGGACGGGGTTCCAGTGAATGTCATAGTTGATGAGGAAATCACAATCCTGAAGGTTCTGGCCTTCAGAAATACAATCATTTGCAATCAGCAGGTCGATGTCACCTTCCCCTGCAAATTCTGCCGGTCGCTCCTTTGCTCGCGGTGCAAATGCAGAGAGTAAAGTAGACATGTTCAGTCGGAGTGTGGAGATGGAACTTCTCATCCGACCCGCAGTTACCATTGCGGTGTTCAATCCCAGTGTCGTTGCCCACGGGGTGAGTTGTTCGTAAAGATATTTCGCTGTATCTGTGAAGGCTGTAAAAACCAGTACTTTCCGATTGCCTGCATTAATCGGCTGGCGAATTTTCTCCTCGATCACTTTGCGCAAGTCGGCGAGTTTTGCATCACGTTCCGGATTGACGCTTTTTGCAGCAGTGAGCATTGAAGTAAGCCTGTCGCGGTCCTCCATCAGGTCTTGTTGCCACCGAACGCGGTCGACATCCTGTAACAACACCTTGACTTTCGCCCCTGCCAGCAGTGGTTCAAAAACAGGGTCCTCAACATCTACCTCGTGGATATCGATCTCTTCAACGCTATCGACATGCCTTTCGATCTGTGCAAGTGTCGTCTCAACGGTATGTAGCAGACGTTCCACAGTGAGCGAGAACGAAGAGACCGCACTTTCCATACGCTTGAGCAAGTTGACGCGCAATAGATGAATTAGACTCTCTTCTCGGTCAGACTGTCTAAAAAGACCACCCTTTACCCGCTGGCTGTATTTGGCATCGTATGCTGGTTGCTTGGCGGGCAATACGTAGCGAAGTGGTGCGTAAGAACTGAGGTTGAGCCGTCGAATGTCGTCGTTGATTTCTGCAATCGGTGGAAATTGCTGGGTCAGGTCCACATCCGCGTAGATGTTTATTGGTGTCAGCCGTTCGGGAAACTTACCGGTTTCTGATGTGCCATAATATTTTTCGACATGCTTCCGCGACCGTGCAATCGTGAGCAGATCAAGCAGTTGGAAGTAGTCAAACCCAAGCATATCCATCAGCCTAGCTGGTCGGCGTTCTTCGTCTTCCAATTGTTGCCACTTGTTGAATTGAGTCTGGGCAAGACGAACCGTCGTTTCGATGCTGGTGATCCCCTGATCCTTAAGTGCTTCATCATTCCCTTCGGTTGCGAAAGTAATCTGGTTCTTCAGGTCAGCCAACCGATTATTGACGGGTGTCGCTGACAGCATCAGGACTCTGGTCCGCACACCATCCTGAATAATCCGGCGCATCAATTTGTCGTATCTTGTTTCGCCACCTGCCTTCGGCGTAGTTCGGTTACGGAAGTTGTGCGATTCATCAATGACGACAAGATCGTAGTTGCCCCAGTTGATGTGTGACAAATCGATATCACCCGAGAACCCATCATCTCGAGACAGGTCTGTGTGATTGAGTACATCGTAGTTGAGGCGATCTGATGCAAGAATATTGCGACGGTCATTAGAACGATAAATTGTCCAGTTTTCTCGAAGCCTCTTGGGACATAGGACCAGCACACGGTCATTCCTGAGTTCGTAGTACTTGATGACCGCGAGTGCCTCAAATGTTTTCCCTAATCCAACACTGTCTGCGATGATACACCCGCCGTATCGTTCTAGTTTGTCGATAGCTCCGATGACACCATCCCGTTGGAAGCGGAATAGCTTTTTCCAGATGATTGTATTCTTGATTCCGGTTGCACTTTTGACGATTCGCTCTTCATCGAGTTCCTCACCGTACTTTTGGAAGAGATGCAAAAGTGCGAGGTGATATGCAGTCTCTGGAGAACGATGATCTACCATTTCGCTCAGTTTTTCGAACAAACTGCTTTTGATCCCGTTTGACTGAGTGCTTATCCAGAGTTGCGAGAACCATTCGTGATATACGGAAGCTTCATTCGAAGATTCCGTACGTTGAATGAGACCGAACTGGACACCTGGTGTCAGGCCAAAACCCGATGTGGTAAAAGGACAATTACCAGTAATTGCCACATTTTCACCGGGTGAGTTGTGAACCATGATTGCTGATTGCGGTATACCCGTTGGTGCCTGCTGAACCTGGACATCGTGATTTAACCACCTCATACATTGGGAGGCCCACCATCGTCCTAATAATTTGTTGCGAGAAGCACGATCAGCATCAGAACCGAGTAAACCGGGATCATGTAATGACGGATCAGGCAGAACGAGCCGAGACTTACCAGCTTTTTCCAGAAAATCTAGGACCTCAGCGAAACCGAATAGTGATAATTCAGGCGTTACAATGTCGATGGAACAGCCAGGAACAACCATCTTTTTGAAAACGTCAAGTACACGGTCATTACCGCTGTTGGAAATGAGTTTCATGGGTCTGGCTCGAACCTGGACGAACAAGTACTTCGCGAACAAGGAGTTCGCAGGAAAGATTATCCTACTTGCGAATCGATTCTGGAAAAGGCAAAAACAACTTCGTTCAATTTACTGCAGTAGTTATTGTGTTGTTCAAGAAACCTTGAACCATGTCGTTGTTTGGAACATATTCAAACTTAGGCCACCCGCACACCTCAGGGCATTGCTGAAATATCGTTTCAAAGAGCGGGATTCAGTAGGATTCGGACCAGCAATTCTCTTGAAACCAACAGCCACTACTTATTTGGGAAACACTTTCTTTGAAAGCATTTACATGAATTTATGTATCTGTTAGAGTGTAGGTATAGTAGTACACAGAGAAACAGATGAGAATTGAACAGAGAGACATATCGAAGGTATTTCCCTTCCCGGACAATCCGAGGGTAATCGGTGCGGACTCCATCAACTCCGTGGCAAACTCGATCAGGGATTTCGGGTGGGTTCAGCCGATCGTGGTCGACCTGCAGAGCGTGATCATTGCGGGCCACACCAGGTACTTGGCAGCTCAAAAACTGGGACTGAAGAAGGTGCCGGTGTTCGTTGCGGATATCGCCGAAGAGGCAGCCAGGGCCCTCCGGATCGCCGACAACAAAACGAACGAGCTGTCAAAGTGGGACGATATCAAACTGCCCACGGAGCTGAACTGGCTCAAATCGAACGGGTACAATCTGGCTGACTTTGGGTGGAATGATAAGGAGCTCGGAAAGTACCTGGGCAAAATCCTCGACGGTGGGCTGACCGATCCGGATCTGGTACCGGAGCCGCCAAAGGAAGCAATCACCCAGCCATGTAACCTCTGGCTCATGGGCGAGCACCGACTCCTGTGTGGAGACTCGACGAAGGCCGACGATGTAGCCAGGCTGATGGAAAGTGTGAAGGCCGACGCTTGCGTAACAGATCCCCCCTACGGCGTTTCGTACGTTGGCAAAACAAAAGATAAGTTGAAGGTGGAAAACGACCACCTGGACGAAAAGGGGCTGGCTGAGCTGGTGTCTGCAGCCTTTGATCATTCCCAGGCGAACTGTCGACCAGGTGCATACTGGTACGCAACCGTTCCTGCAGGCCCTCTGCACATCATGTTTGCGGACGACTGGAATCGGCGTGGCATTCTCCGGCAGATCCTGGTGTGGGCAAAAGATTCGATGGTGCTTGGTCACAGCGAGTACCATTACCAGCACGAGCCTATCCTGTTTGGCTGGATCCCTGGGGACCGGCACAAGAACGCAGACCGCACTCGGACCACGCTGTGGCAGCATCCAAGGCCCAAAGCGAGCCGTGAGCACCCGACCATGAAGCCGGTTTCCCTTTGGGCTCAGGCGTTGGGTGATGGCACGCGAGAAGGCGAAATTGTCTACGATCCGTTTCTCGGGAGTGGTACCACGGTGATCGCAGCTGAGCAGCTCAGTAGGAAATGTTACGGGGTTGAGATCAGCCCAAAATACTGCGACGTGATCGTAAAGCGTTGGGAAGATTTTACCGGGCAGAAAGCGAAGCTGGCTGGGTAGCCTGGTAGTCGCCGTGAGCTACTTTCACCACCTCGGGGCATTGTTGGAACATCACATCAAAGAGCGGGATCAGCACCTGGCATTCGGCATTTGAAACCTTTGGATCAGCTTCCGTACACACCACGGCATTCATTATGTCTGCCATCTGCTGGGTGGTGAGCAATTTTTCCAGTCCGCCGACCAGGACACCCAGTATGGTTTTGATCCAATGTTGGCCGTTGGGGGATCCGAGTAATGTTTCCAATTCGTTCGTAGACATTCGATTCTCCAAGTTAGAAGCATCATCACATTAGAGTTTGTCGATGGGTTTTCAAATGAAATTTGGGAAACTTTCAAGCAATTGCCTGCTTGTCGCTACTATTGATCCATTCCAAGTAACTGGGTGACACAGATCAGATCTAACGATGATTACATTTCTGGTATTGGTAGAGCAGACTTTGTTGTAAAACAGTGATAAACTGTAGTTTGAACTATTCGATAATATATCGTACACCGAATTTGCAATCTTCATGAGTTTAATCGTGAATCGCTCCTCAATCATAGATCAGTTTCCCTATCCGATTGCGTTGCCGTACTCACTTATATTCGACGAGTCGCTTTTACCTTCGGAACGTCGCTGGGCACTGTGTTTTACCCAATATCAAACTCTGCGGATGGTCGTGTTGGCCTTTATCAGTCAGTACCTGCGGACTCCAATCGATGAGACTGCGAAAGAAGCTGTTAAAACTACCAATGAGCGTATTGCATCCCTGCGTTCTCCGATGTTCTCCGATTGGGTTACTGCAGTTCGCACCCTGCCCAGAAAGTGGCCGGCCCTGAAACTTACCCAACCATTTCCTGATTTGCCCGATAATTTGAAGAAATTGCCATCAGTAGAGAGAAGCATTCCGGATTCAAGCAGGATAACAAAACTCCAGTCCCTGGAAGCAATCGTCGCCCTACGCAACTATATCGCCCACGGCGGCCTCCCGGACCAGCAGCAGGCCGAGCGACACCTGGCCGAATACATCCCGGTCCTGGAGGAGGTGCTCACCGCCTTCGCCTTCCTCGCCGACTGCCAACTGCTGGTTTGCGATGACACTGAGAAGGTGAAGCAGGGGCTGCCGGTAGCGGTGCGGTCGCTGACCGGGGTGACCCCACTAGAGCCGGTAGAAACGGACCTGACGCCGGAGTTGGAGGCGGCGTTTGGTGAGTCCGTCGCCGTGCTGGTCACACCCACCAAGGTGCCGATCCCCCTCGACCCACTGCTGCGACCGCTCCCGCACGATGAGCCGCTCTACCTCTACGACGGGCACTACGGCATCCGGGTGACGGCCAAGACGGAGGCGGTGAACAGGTACGTCTACTACCTGGGGGTACGGGACAAGCGCAGCGGCACGCCGGACTGTCAAGCGGCTGCTGAACGCTTGCGGGAACTACTCGTTGCCCGCAACATTAACTACGACCTGCCGAAGGAACGGGTCTACCCGTGGACGATCGCCGAGGCCGCCCTCGACTACTCCCGTCGGACTCTCACCGACCTGCGCGGCACCAAATACTTTCCGGAGTGCTACGAGCCGTTCCCGAAAATCGGTGATCACCTCGACCGCTTCCTGAGCGTGCCAGCCCGCGACCAGTGGAAGGACACTACCCGTCCGCGGTTCCTCAATTGCCTGCTCCTGCTCGGCACCGCTGGCAGTGGGAAAACAGCCCTTCTCGCCCGATGGGTGGAGCAGTTGCTTAACACACTGGGTAATTCGCCAAACACGCTCGCCGACCCCGAAGCCGACCGCGGCAACCCTAATGTGGTTCTCTTCCTCCGCGGCAACGGCATCGCGCTGCGGCCGGACGGGGTGTCGCTGTTCGGCGACGTGGCCGAGAAGCTCGGCGTGTCTGTCGGCGAGAAGGGGATCGGCAGCTTCGACGAACTGTTCGCCCACCTACACACCGGATTTCTGAAAGATCAGGCGCCAGGCCGCCGGCTGGTGCTAGTGGTTGACGCCCTAAACGAGGCACCATTCGCCGAGCAGGTCACGCGCGAGGCCCTACAGCTGGTTTCGCTCGCTGCCCGTTTCCCGTGGTGCAAGGTGGTGCTCTCCACCCGCGACGAGTGGCTGGCCATTCTGCCGGAGAAGATGGCCGCGACCGAGGCCGACCCGCGGGCCGACGTGAAGGATTTTCTCTACGATCCCGACCCGAACCAGCCGGGCGAACGACGCCTGCCCGCACTCGTGATCGAACCACTGGTCGCTGACCACGCCGAGCGGATCTACCGCAAGCACCAAGCCCGCGCCCGTTCGAAGACCGAAGACGGCTATGCCATCCCCGCCTGTATCACGCCGTGGGACAACCTGTCCGCCAACGTGCGGAAGCTGCTCACCAACCCGCTCTACCTTTACCTCTTCCAGCGGGCGTTCGCCGGCCGCCCGGTGGGGCCGGTGGCGGGGGTGCCGGAACTGTACGCGGCGTATGTGGAGTCGGCGTACGAGCGGAACATCGGGCCGGCGGTGCGGGCGGTGGAGGAGCACTTGATCGCCGACCCCGACCGCGCCACCTCCGACCTGACCGACGACGACGTGAACGCTCTGCGACTTGGTTGGGCGTCCGGCCGCACCGCGATGGAGGTTCGCACCGACTTCCACCCGGTTGAGATGCTGGTGCACGAGGGGTTCATCACCAAGCGGGTACGGGAGGAGGGGGGTGGGTATCGGTTCGTCTACCAGACGGTGGCCGAGTACCTTCTCTATCGCCATCTGCGGGACGCGATGCCGACGGGCGCCGACGAGTTCGCTTACTGGCTGAAGCTGGCGAAGCGTGAGACGGCGTTTCCCGAGTACGCCGGGGCGTTCCTGTTCTTGTTGCGGAACTGGGAGGACCGCGATGACGCCCGCGAGTGGATCGGCAAGCTAATGGAAGAAGGGGAGGAATGGACCGGAGGTGTACTAACGAAACTGCTCGACGAACTGGCCCGCACCGGTTTCGTTCCCGGAGTAGTATCATCGCGAGGTGAAAGACTATCTGGATCACTGGTAAAAAACGATTCCGAACGAATTGCCTCCGCAATCTATCGGGCAGGGTCCTCACTAATCACAACTTCATTGGCACCGACTGCATTGCTGTATTTGAGGTCTACGGTCACGATTCTCGAAAAGCTACTGGCTTGTAACCCGGATAACTTGGAGATTGCGTCTGGGCTGGCTCGGGCGTTGAGAATCCTAGGGATCTTACAACGCGCATCTGGGATGATAAACGAATCTGAAGTCAACTACCGGCGTAGTGTGCAGCTGTACGATGATCTCTACCATCAAAACCCATCGAACATACAGCTCTTAGTCGGACTAGCACGTGGGTTAAACAACCTAGCTATCCTCCTGCGTTTAATTGGACGGGCTACAGAAGCCGAAACAAGCTACAGGCGTAGTTTGCAGTTCTATGAGGATCACTGTCGTCAAAACCCAACGAACTTTAATGTCACGGCAGGGTTAGCGTTGACTTTGAATAACTTTGGTAATCTTTTGCGTGCAGAGGGAAGGGTGGGAGATGCTGAGAACAATTACTCTCGTAGTATGCAATTGTATGAAGAACTTTACCTTCAGAATCCAGCGAACATAGAGATTGCGG